>BBVC01000037.1 GCA_001192655.1 Caedimonas varicaedens | reverse complement strand
ACCTACACTATATCCGGCTTTTTTCAATTCAATGGCAATACTCGCACCGATACCGCGTGTTCCTCCCGTAATCAGGGCGATACGACCTCTCATAAATTCCTCCCGTTTTATTTTCAATTTTTCTTTTTGCATCTAAACATAAAATCTGGAAATGGAAAAGTTCAGAATAGGTAAGTTCATCTCGACATCGCACTGTTGGAATTATGTTTAGCTTATAAAAAATGGGTGAGAAAGGCTAAACTAAATTTCCTATATGACTCACCAATGAAAAAGAGTAGAAAATTGAGATATTTAATTAATTACTATTCATTCCATATAAACAACCGATTATGTATAAAATAAAATATTTATATATAAATTAACTATTTAAATATATTATTAACTTATATATGATGATATCAGGAATTATATTATGAGATTATTTAATTTAATTATTTTATTGGGTGCTCTTCAAATAAATACTCCTCATGCATTGAAAGCAAGTAATGGGAATCTTCCAGATAACATGCCTGCGAACGAAGTCATGTTTGTAGGGGCTCATAACGCCGCGATGTCGTCTGCTGAAGGATGGGTCTATGCTCAGCAGTCGCAAGATCTTGAAGGATTATGGAAAGCAGGAGTAAGATCCGCCAAAATTCCTCTTCATTGGTATCAGCCAGAAGATCCTGTACATCCTGTAGGTTTAGCAAAAAAAGGACTAAGTATACTAAAAGGGATAGTAAAAGGAAAAATTGAACCTGCGAAACCTTATCTGGCGCTCTGTCATGAATTTCCTGCTAACAACAACTGCAGATTGACGGTGCTTCAAAGAGCTGGGAAACCTCCTCAGGATTCCTTGCAGTTTTTTACACGTCTTGCCAAACTCATGAGTGAAAATCCTAAGGAAGTATTTATACTTATTTTGGAGAGTTATACAAATCAACGATCTAAAACCAATGGAGCAGCTCAATATTCAGATGCAGATGCTCGTCAAATTTTACAAGCTGATCTGGAAAAAAGTGGACTGGCACGTTTTGCCTATAAACTTACGGCGAGTCAGAGTACACAAAACGCATCTTGGCCAACTTTAGGGGATTTGCGAAAACAACAAAAAAGAGTTATTATCTTTACGACAAACATGCAAGATGTGGAAGGTTCATCTTACCTTAATCCCCTGCATTCATTTTTTCGATCAACACATTGGGAAACTGCCAAAATAGAAAATTGTGGAATGGCTGATGACCATACACCTGCAGGTCTTTTCCATATGGGAGTAGGCCCAGAAGCTTCTATCCCCCATGATAGTATCTTGGGTAAAGGGCTTAAGATGATAAATAAAATAAAAAACACCGGCATTGTTCAGCAGTCTGATTATGCGAAAGTCAATAGCAAAGAAGAAATACTGAAACGCATTGAGAAATGCCATGCCGTGCAGCCAGACGCCAAACATCCTAATATCATTTCAGGGGATTATGTTGAAAAAGGTGATATGAAAAATGTCATTAATGACCTTAACGCTAAACATGCCGAAAAATATACAAACAAAAAATAAGGTAATTTTACAGAAAAATTCTTGAATTTAATGACTCTGTAATCCTCATAAAATCCTTCCCCGATAAGTGGGCTGTTGAAAGTATGTTTGCCTTATAAAAAGATGCGTAAGAATTACAAACTAAATTTGAAGAAACCTTCCTCTATACATAAAATTTTCTTCCACTCTCACTGAGCTGATCTGAAGCAAGTTGCACAAAGAGATCTGTAATTTCAGAGGGAGTAGGAAGCGTTAAGGGGTCCACACCAGGCATGGCTTGCGCGTGCATGTCTGTTCTGGCTTCACCCGGGTCAATCAGGTTGATTTTAACGGAAGAGCTGGTATTTTCAGCAACGTGGAGCAAAATCATTTCTTCAAGAGCTTTTTTTGATAGGCTGTAAGCAGACCAGAAAGGATGAACCCCTTTTGTAACACTTGTCGTTACGAAAACTCCTCGTCCCGCTTCAGAACGCTGCAAAAGAGGTTCAAAAGCCTTTAAAAGATACCAATTTGCAAAAAAGTTTATTTCCCAAACTTCATGCCATGTATCGGCAGGAAGTTGTACGATAGGTGTTAAAAGACCTAAAATGGCAGCATTTCCAACTAAAACATCCAGTTTTCCAAAACGGTTGAGAATTTTATGCGCCATCTCATCAATGCTTGCAAATTGACGCAAGTCAAGAGGGGTTAGGGTAACAGAAACATTATAGGTAGCCAGTCGATCGTCCATCTTTTCCAGATCTTCATAAGATCGCCCAACCAGAATAAGATCTGCACCTTCCTGTGCATAGCGTTCTGCAACGGCTGCACCTATACCGCGCGTTGCTCCTGTAATTAAAGCCAATTTTCCTGAAAGTTTTTTCATATTTTATTTCTCGTTAAAAAATAAATCTTCAAAAGGGGCATTCATCTGATAAATTAAAGGATAAGGAATTCTAAAAATGAGAGTAATTCTATGTTCTCTCTATATAAAAATCAAAATAAAATAATACTGTTAACTAAAATGATACGAACTTTCACTCGATGGCGCTATCAAAAAAATACCTTTAATAAATTTCTTTATTTTATGGGAGGCATGGTATTTGCTCTTGGTATTGTAATTATTGCGCAATACGAAGATCCGCTGATGCGCATCATGACTCCTGGTTTTTTACTCTTTTGCCTGGGGCTTCTTGTGATGGGTTATCGGGTGTTAAATCATAATCTTTCTTCTTTTACCATTGATGATACGCAAATCCCCTATATGGTGAGTTCTCGTAAGGGTGTGCCTTTATTTGTACATGCGTCATTTTTAAAATTTTTTCCTAAAGCAAATAATTGTTCTCTTCCTGAACTGATGAAAGATTACTTTTTAAAGGAACCCTTTTCCCTGGAAGAAGAGGGGGAAAATGAAATTCTAGATTTTGTTGTATATCATGAAAATGATCAGAAAATTCATTGTGTTTTAAGGCGTTTTTCCCTGAAAAATAGCGAAAAATGGTTGTGGCTCATAGATGAAAGCAGCACTAAATATCAGAAGCTTCTTGAATCTATTTATCAGCAAAATGATTTTTTAAAACAATTCCAGATTCGTGAAATATTTGATCTTGCTCCCCCCGGCATAGTATTTCTGGATACCCAGGGATGTGTGCGTGTTTATAATTCCACTTTTCTCAAAAATTTTTTAAAGGATCAGAAACTGGAACATGGAACACCATTCATTGATCTTATAGATCCAGATCATCGAGGATCTTTTGTCCAAACTTTACAAAGTTTTTTAGCAAGTGAGAAAACTGTCCAAACCGTTGAATTTAAATTTCTTGCCACCTCTGAAACACCTGTCATTGCTTATATGGGATCACTGAATTACAAGAAGAGAGAGGGAGAAAGTCAGTCCATGCGCGGAGCTGCTCTCTATATTTTCGATAATAGCGAACAGGAACAAATTCAATTACATTTAATGCAGTCGAAAAAGCTGCAGGCCATGGGACAATTAGCGGGCGGAATTGCCCATGATTTTAATAATCTTCTAACAGCCATGATTGGATTTTGCGATTTAATTTTATTGCGTCATTCGCCAGGTGACCAGTCTTTCACAGACATTATGCAGATCAAGCAAAATGCGAACCGCGCTGCAAATTTAGTGCGTCAATTACTGGCATTTTCCCGTCAGCAAACTTTACAACCAAAGGTGTTAGATATTATTGATGCCCTGGCGAACCTTACATTTCTTTTACAACGATTAGTGGGACCTTCTGTTAAGCTCAAAATGCTTTACGGTCGTGACTTGGGGTTGGTCAAGGTAGATCAGGGGCAGTTTGAGCAGGTTATTATCAATTTGGTTGTTAATGCTCGGGATGCGATGAAAGAACAGGGAGAAATTACAATAAAAACAAGTAATAAAGTTATTAAATTTCCTTATCATCTGGGGCATGAAATTATTGCGCCTGGCGCTTATGTGCTTATCGATGTTATGGATACAGGACACGGCATTTCCCAAGAATACCTTCCCAAAATTTTTGATCCTTTCTTTTCAACCAAAGAAATGGGCTCTGGCACGGGATTAGGGTTGTCTACGGTTTATGGGATCGTCAAGCAGACAGGCGGTCATGTCATTGTCGAATCTGAGCCTGAAAAAGGAAGTAAATTCAGTATTTATCTTCCGAAATATCAGGGCAAGGAATTCATTAGCGATCCTGATCGCGAGAACGTTCAAACTGAAATTCGCGATCTAACAGGACAAGGAACGATCTTGCTGGTTGAAGATGAGGATGCTGTCAGGCTTTTTTCTACGCGAGCATTGAGAGATAAGGGTTATCATGTTATTGAAGCAAATTGTGGGGAAGAAGCGCTGTTGTTTATAAAATCCCTGAAAGAACAGGGGGATGAGAAGCTTGATTTATTGATTACAGATGTCGTTATGCCGCAAATGGATGGTCCCATGCTTGTTAAAAAGGCTCATGAAATTCTGCCTGATCTGAAAGTCATTTATATGTCGGGGTATGCTGAGGATTCTTTTCGCCGCCAATTGGATCAAGAGCAAAATATTCATTTTCTTGCAAAGCCGTTCAGTTTGAAACGTCTTGCAGCAAAAGTGAAAGAAACGCTCGACCAGAGAGCAACTTTGGACCAGGAGACGGATTTAAAAATGCAGGATAAGTTTATTGCGTAAGATTGTCGCTAAAATACACACAAAGATTGACAGAAGTAACGGGAATGGTATTACTACGTACAGAATGAGTTTTTTTATTATAGAAGGAGTCCTTCTTTATGCCTGAAGTGATTATTAATGGAGCAGAGGGTCGTATCGAGGCCCGCTATCATCATGGTTCAAACCCCTATGCGCCGACAGCTCTCATTCTTCATCCTCATCCAGAGCAGGGGGGGACGATGAATAATAAGGTCACTTATGCCCTTTTCCGGACCTTTGTTAATCGGGGATTCAATACTCTGCGTTTTAACTTTCGGGGTGTAGAAAAATCTGAAGGTCGTTTCAGTCATGGAGAGGGTGAATTGAGCGATGCAGCGTCGGTTCTTGACTGGATGCAAGTCTACAATCCCAATGCGTCCCAATGTTGGGTTGCGGGTTTTTCTTTTGGGGCCTGGATCGGGATGCAGCTTCTGATGCGTCGACCTGAACTGGATGGCTTTATTTCCATTAGTCCACCCGCCAATATGTATGACTTTAGCTTTCTTGCACCGTGTCCTGTATCAGGTTTAATTGTGCAGGGGGATGCAGACCAAATCGTCACAAAACTTTCTGTGGATGAGTTGGTACAAAAATTGTCCTTACAGAAAAATATTGTTGTAGAGAAGAAAATTATTGAAGGAGCAGATCATTTTTTTACAAATAAACTTGATATCCTGGTCCGTCATGTTGATAATTATCTCGTGACAAAGGCTCAAGGTAAAAAGACCAGCCTGCGTGCCTAGCTATATGATTGATATAGTGCACACTCTTAAATTCCAGCCCTTTTCAGCTTTTCATAAAAGATAGAGATGATGCAAATAAGCAACACTCTGAGACATTTTTACAATTGTCTGGCGGGGGTACCTTGATATCTTCAGGAACATGTATGATCATGAGAGTGTCTCAAGAGCACTATTATTGTTAATTTTGCATGAGATATAAATATTAAGTAGTTTTGACTTAACAATTAATTTAAAGGGTTAAAAAATGAAAACATTAACACTCGCTCTTGCTGGAACAGCTCTAGTCGGTGCTTTGGCAACTTCCGCTGTTGCCGGTGATTGTAGCTTCTCTGGTTTTTACCTCGGTGCTCAATTGGGTGCAGGAACAACCAATACAGAAGTTAAGGGAACAACAGACATTGCTGCTGTTGATGTTGCTGAAAAAAATAAATTTGCAGGAACAGGCGTTGTCGGTGGTTTACATGTAGGTTATGGCAAGCATTTCCCAAATCGTTTCTACATGGGATTGGAAGCTTATGGTAACCTCAGTGGCAACAAAGAGACTCATACGACTGGTGATAGCAACCGTAAAGTAGAACGCAACAATGCTTTTGGTGCCAAACTGCGCCCAGGGTTTGTTTTTGGTAATGCTTTGGTTTACGGTGTTGTCGGTGTTGAATCAGCCAGCTTCAAGTATTCTGCATCTAACAATGATGCCGCTAATACAGGCAGTAACAACGGTCGCCGTACAGGTATTCCAGTAGGATTGGGTGCAGCTTTCCATGCGACGGATCACGTGATTTTGGGTGTAGAAGCAACACATACTTTCTATAACTCTCGTACGGTTACGCTCAGCAATGCTGGCGGAAGCCTGAAATTCCAGTCACAAGCGACCGATTTCTTCGCTCGCGCCAGCTACAAGTGGTAGTTTAAGTATAATAAACGACCTCAACTACGAAGAAAACCGCGCTTTGTGCGCGGTTTTTTTATGATGGTAAAAATCGTACTGTTTATAAGTCGTTAAGTCGTATTAAATTCTAAAAATCAAGGTCAGCATAATGGGTAGAGGGCAAGATACCTGGCATTTGATCTGTCAGTAACGTTCTAAAACTGGGGCGAGATTTTACACGCGTATACCATTGTTTCGCTTCAGGAAATTTGTCCCAAGGAACATGTCCTATAAAATCTACAGTTGAAAGATGAGCTGCGGCCGCAATATCTGCAAGGGTAAACTCATCTCCTGCTAACCAGTTTCGACGGTCTGCAAGCCAACAAATGTAATCGAGGTGCCACTCGAGAGAAGCTTTTCCTGCTCTCAAAGCGTTGGAATCAGGACCCTCTGAAATAAAGAATCGTTTGAGTGCTTTTTCAAAAACAAGAGTTTTCGTGACTTCCAAATTGAATTTGTCATCAAACCAAGCCATAAGACGCCGTGTTTCAGCCCGGCTATAAATTTCATGTCCCAAAAGAGCGGGATCGGGATAGGCTTCATCCAGATATTCTACAATCGCATAACTATCGGAAATTATTTTTTGATTGAGATCGACAAGAACAGGGACTTTGCCTGCGGGATTAATTTCAAGAAACTCTTCACGGCGACGCCAAACCTGTTCAATTTCCAGGCGTACATCAAGTTTTTTCTCTCCTAGCACCAAACGAACTTTACGACAAAAGGCACAAAGAGGAATATAGTATAGTGTACGCATAAAAACTTTGACGACTTTCTTCGATTCATTTAATAAGGATAGAGTCAATTTAACACATGGATACAACTTTGCCACTAGTCCAAATTATAATTCTTGCCCTGATTCAGGGATTAACAGAGTTTTTGCCTGTCAGCTCTTCAGCTCATCTCATTCTAGTTCCAAAGTTTTTTCAGTGGTCTTCTCAAGGATTAGTCATGGATGTCGCTGTGCATGTGGGAACTTTGGGAGCTATTTTTGTTTATTTTTGGCGTGATATTATGAAAATGCTCAAAAATGTTCCCCATTTTCTGCAAGGAAACTGGGATACTTCTGGCAGTAAGGAAATTTTATTCCTGATGACAGGAACGATTCCTGCAATTATTTTTGGTTTCATTTTAAGTGAAATTGGTGTTGCAAAGCTTCATTCATTGGGGATTATAGGATTAACCAGTATTTTTTACGGGTTACTACTCTATGGGGTTGACAAGAAAATGCCGATGCAGCGTATTCTTGGCGAAATGACATGCAAAGATGCTTTTAAAATAGGCATTGCCCAAGCCCTGGCACTTATTCCTGGTACAAGTCGTTCAGGAGCGTGCATGACCATGTCTCGATATTTGGGATTTACACGTTTGGAGTCTGCCAAGTTTTCTTTTTTATTGTCTATCCCTGCTATTATCGCCGCAGCAACTTTAACCAGCTATAAGGCTATTAAGGAAAATCAGGTTGACGTTTTTGCAGATGCCGCGTTAGGCGCTGCGTTTTCACTTATCGCTGGGTTAATGGCAATTCATTTCATGATGCGATGGCTGAAAAAATTTAATTTTACACCTTTTGTGCTCTATCGGGTGGGATTGGGTACATTTTTGATTATTTTGTTCATGCTATCCTGAAAGATATTGCGCTTTCTTTCCCTGGCTATAAAATCAGTTTTTTCTTGAAGCAACAAACATATTCCTTTACAAGCAGGAAGCAAGTTATAGGAGAGCAAGTCAAAAGGCTTTGCCCAAACGAGACGTTGTCCTTCAAGCGGTTGTGGTTGCCTTTCCCATGACGTACATATAAAAACAGGTGCCTGAAAAATGAACTCAGGGTAAGCATACTTCACATTGCCCAACAAAAGAGGATGATCGGGATTAATCTCAATCCCTAGTTCTTCATGGAGTTCTCTCAAAAGTGCCTGGCAAGGCGTTTCCTGGGGTTCTATTTTTCCTCCTGGGAATTCCCAAAAACCAGGAAATGGTTTCCCTTTGGGACGTTGAGCAATCAAAATCTCATTTACGTCATTGATAAGAACGCCTACAGCAACATGGACAGTAGATCGAGATCTCGTGACTAATTTCATAAAATTGATTTTGCTTTATGTTTCATTAATTATCTATAGTTAGTTTTCTTTTTTTGTTGCTGCACGGCAAAGTCGGTCATTAATAGCTATGCCTACCGCTTCGGAAGAAATAGGCATCACGGCAATTCCCGAAAAAAAAGGTTGATCCAGTTCATGCATCATCCTGAAAAGATTTGCTGCGGCTTCTTCCAGGTTCCCGCCCTGACTCAAATTAAGCATCTTTGCTCCACCTGAAAGAGGAGAGGGACCAAAAGCTAACAATGCCTCACCGGATGATACGTTTGTTACGTTCAATCTGAGAGGGATGTGGGGCGCATAATGACGTTTCATTTGTCCTGGAGCTTTAAAAAGAGAATTTGGAGAAGATCGCAGAACACGACATTGCAGAATTTCTTCAATCGCTTCTGGTGTGATCAGTCCTGGTCTTAATACAGTAGGAATATTCAGAGTAAGATCTAAAATTGTCGATTCAAGCCCGCTTTCGCAAATTCCGCCGTCAATAATTAAAAGCGGTTTTTTGAAATCAAAACCTCTCCTGACATCTAGCGCTGAGGTAGGACTGATGGCTTCTGAAGGATTGGCACTAGGTGCTGCCAAGGGCTTACCAATTTTTTGGATCAAGAGATGTGCAACGTTATGACGTGGAATTCTGACGCCTACGGTGTCAAGACCTGCAGTGGCAAGAAGGGAAAGGGGAGAGTCTATTTTTTTCCTTAAAATCAGGGTTAATGGACCTGGCCAAAAGGTATGTGCAAGCTTTTCAGCCATATTATTCCATTTCACATGGGATTTTATAGCGCTGATTTCGGCAAAGTGGATGATGAGAGGGTTGAACTGCGGACGCTTTTTCAGATTATAGATTTTGGCAACAGCTTGATCATTTGTCGCATCAGCAGCAAGTCCATAAACTGTTTCTGTGGGAATAGCTACCAATTCTCCCTTTAAAAGAAGGTGCGCAGCTCTTTCAAGTGCTTCATTGGTTGGCGAAAGAATTTCCAGCAGACAATCTGGGCTTTGTAACATGAAGTAAAACCAATCTGATTCAGACGTTTAATGTTGCTGACAGTATCAAATGGGATCATTTCTTAAAAGACATTATTTTTAATACAAAGTAGATGAAGAAAGTAATGAAAAACTTTGAAGTATCTATTTCCTTTAAAAATCAATAAAATAGGATGTCTTTCTTTAGTTGATGTACTAGGTTTTGACAAAAAAACTTAATCGAATGAAATCGCTTATCGCCAAATCTTCCGCACGCTTTTGAGGATCAAGATCCAGTTCTTGCAATATTTTTTCAGGAAAAAGAAAAAGAGATTTAAGAGAAGACCGTAACATCTTTCGCCGTTGTCCAAAAGCAGCCTGGGTGACCGCTTCAAGAGATTCGAACTTCCATGAAATTTCTGTGGAAGGATACGGAATAAATTCTACAATGCTTGACGTTACTTTAGGAGATGGCGTAAAAGCAGAAGGAGAAACATCAAATAATTTTCGACATTTCGCTCGTGCCTGACAAATAACAGAAAGTCGTCCATACGCTTTTGAACGCGGAGAAGCTGTAATGCGTTCAGCAACCTCTTTTTGAAACATGAGGATCATGGAAGAAATATATCCAGCTTGCCGAAGCCAACCGATAAGCAAGGAAGCACCAATATTATAAGGAAGGTTTGCAATAATTTTGAGAGGTTCCTCCCCCAAGATTTCCAGAGAAAAGTCGAGGGCATCTCCATAATGAAGAGTCAATTTCCCTTCAGAAGCTCCTACAAGCGATTGAAGTGCTTTAATACAGCGCTGGTCACGTTCAACCGCAATCACCCGTCGTGCGCCAGCCAATAGTAACGCACGAGTAAGACCACCAGGCCCAGGCCCAACTTCGAGCACTGTTGCAGAAGAGAGATCACCCCCCGCACGGGCAATTTTAAGCGTCAAATTAAGATCAAGTAAAAAATTTTGCCCAAGGTTTTTTTTAGCGGCTAAACCATAGGCGGCGATAACTTCTCGTAGGGGTGGAAGGTCTTCCAATGTCACCTAAGAGATGTCTCCTGCAATCCGAATATCAATGTGTGCCGCTCTGCGTGTATCCCGCATTTCACGTTGAGATAATTGCTCAAGTTTTTGCTCAAAAAGCATTCCACGGACTTCATCTTTTGTTGGATTGTCGGGGTTAATTTCTTCCTTCGCACAAACCATAAAAACAATAAAACCCATGTCTGTTAAAAGAGGCTCGTTTGCCGTACCAATTCCCAGATTCAAAAGCATGTTTTTCAATTGGGGCGCCATATCACTCATACGTGCTTTTTGAACTTCACGCATTTGAATGCTTTTATCGGCTTTGGCCAATGTCTTTAACAACCCGCAGCTTTTTGAATTAACGGCAATGCTTTTTGCCTGATTAAAGACAGGTTGAAGGCTTTCATCTGAAAAAGGTGGAGAAGCGGGAAATAAAACCTGCATAAACGATAGGAGAGTATCCTTGCCGATACTTTCTCCAGAAGATCTGCGATCTTTGACGAAGAGAATATAATATCCATTTTGAGTTTTGACAGGATCCGAAACTTCTCCGGCCTGAAGATTTTTTATGGCTTGCGCTAACGAAGAATCCAGATCATCTTCTGCTACCCACCCAATACTACCTCCTCGCGCGGCGCTTGCATTTTGTGAGAATTGTTGCGCAAGCGCTGGGAATTGTGCTCCTTTCCTCAGTTCCTGAACAAACTCTCGTGCTTTTTCTTCAACTTTAAGGGTGCTTTCTGGTGATTCAACGCTCAAAAAAATTTCTGAAACCAGAATTTGGGGTTTATCTTTTTTGACCTCAAATTGTTTCATGGAACGGTCAATGTCCTGTTCTCCAATCTGCACCATCCCCTGATAACGGGCATGGATATATTCACGCCAGGATAAATTAGCGCGAATCTGGTTATACAGGACTTCCAAGGGAATGCTATTTGTGGTGAGAAGCGCCTTCAGCTGGCCAGATTGCATATTATTGCGGTTTTCAAATTCATTAAAGGCCTGCAGCACCTCCGTATCCGTCGCTTTGATATCGTATTTTTCAGCTGTAGAAAGCTGTAATGCCTCATCAATCATCATTTTGAGAATTTGATCCCGTAAACTTTTGCGGGCTTCTTCTGAATCTTCAAGTCCAGAAGAAAGAAGCGCAAGCTTCAGACGATATTCCAAATCAGCGGCTGAAATAATTCTGTCATTCACAACAGCAGCAATTTCATAGGCAGCAAAGGTCGTCCTGTGTGTACAAAAAAGCGCTAAAAGTAGTGCCAAAAAAGAAATTCGTTTTATCATGTTTTGGTTATAACCTGTGTTCAAGTATGGTATTGGTAAAATTCTTCTTGAGCTTGGTTGAATAAGTATTCTACAAAGCAAAGATAGTACTTTTTTCGTAAACATGCCATACACGTAATTTAAGCAATATGGCAAGGTTTTTTTGTTGTGTAAATAGATGATCAAGATCTTAAACCGCTATGTTTTTAACCAGCTTGCCTTTACGACTTTTTTTATTACAGTCGTCTTGACAACTGCCTTATGGTTGACTCAATCCCTTCGGTTTGTTGACATCGTCATTTGCCGTGGTTTTTCCATGACCATTTTTTTCAAGATGATTATTTTTTTGATTCCTGATTTGATCAGTATTGTTCTGCCTATTTCTACGCTGATTGCTATTCTCTTTACATATAATCGATTGCTGACAGATAGCGAGCTTATCGTTATGCGCGCATCAGGTATGAGTAATTTTGCATTATCACTGCCTGCATTTTCGTTTTCAGTGGTTATTGTTACATTTTTGTATGCGATTAATCTTTATTTCCTGCCTATATCTTTTCAAAAATTTAAAGATATGGAGTATGAAATCCGCAATAACTTCACAACTTATCTGGTTCAACCCGGTGAGTTTACAACACTGAAAGGCATTACCATTTACGTCAGGGAACGTCGTCGGACAGGAGAGTTGAGGGGTATCTTGCTGCATGATGCCCGTAATCAAGAAGCCCCTTTTACGCTGGTTGCTGAGCAAGGACTCATTACTGAAAACCCTGATGGTTTGGGCATTACTTTGTTCAATGGTAATCGTCAGCAATTGGACTCTAAAACTGGTAAGCCAAATATATTACTGTTTGATAATTATACTCTCGATCTTTCAGTGATTCCTGAAGAAAAAATTGAGCGTAAGCGAAAACCCTATGAGCGTTTTCTGGGCGATCTTTTAAACCCTGATGTGGGAATAGAAACTCCAACAATGATTAAAAAACTTTATGCTGAAGCTCATCAGCGTCTTATCATTCCTTTGACAGTTTTTTGTTTTACAGGCATTGCCTTGGCTTTCTTTTTGCAAGGAGACCACAATCGACGGGGTCGTACAAAAAAGATCATTCTTGCGACAGTATTCTGTGGCTTGCTAGAAATACTTCTGATCGGACTTATTAATCTGTCAGAACGATTTAATTTTACCATTTTTCTAGCATATGGGATGCTTGTTCTTTGCTTTTTGGGGTCTCTTTATATGATTGTCGAGAAAATCAAACGAGTGGATAAGAAGACATAAGATGATTTCCCATTTTGTGATTTCCTGGTATCTGATCCGCAATTTCCTGAAATGGACAAGCATTGTCGGGCTTGCGATTATAACAATTATTATGCTTTTTGATCTGGCGGAGCTTATCAGAAAAGGATCATCCAAAACAGATGTCGGATTCTCTATCCTTTTACAAATGCTCGTTTTGAAGACGCCTACCCTGTTGCAGCAAGTCTTACCCTTTGTAATCTTGTTTTCTTCCATTCTGACTCTATGGGCGCTTAATCGTTATCAGGAAATGACAGTCATGAAAGCTTCGGGCATTTCAATTTGGCAAATTATTGCTCCTCTTGTCAGTGTCGTATGGATTTTGGGTGCTCTTGATTTAACTGTTTTTAACCCTGTCGCATCTCACATGATGTTGCGCTATGAACATATGGATGGGCAATACTTTCAAAAAAATATAGAGAGTTTGGCCATATCTGAGTCTGGTCTTTGGATTCGAGAGAAAAAAGGCGATATTCAGCAAGTATTCCAAATTGCTCATATTGACCCCAAAATGTATACATCACAGAATATCAGTGTGTTTCAATTCGATCTTCAAGATCATTTTCTGAAGCGAATTGAAGCCAAAACAGCAAGCTTTGGGGATCATGCGATTACTTTAAATGATGTATGGCAACAAACCCCTCAATCTATGCCACAGCATATGAGTAGACTGGAATTGTCGACAGCTTTATCTATCCCTGTTATTCAAAATACAGGAGCGGCACCCCACAGTATCTCTTTCTGGAACTTGCTTCATGTCTCAGAAATGCTTGAAAACTCTGGTCTTTCCGGTCACAAATATATGTTACGTTGGCATTCATTATTGTCAAGGTGGATATGGATGGGCATTATGGTCATACTGGCTGCTAGTTGTTCCTTGCGTCTTATTCGGCAACAAAGAGCGATGACCATAATTGGCGTTGGTGCTTTATGTGCCTTCCTGTTATATATTTTACGCGATATTACACATGCTTTAGGTAGCGCGGGAACGTTACCTATCCTACTTTCTGCCTGGGCTCCTGTAGGGATCAGTGCGCTTTTAGGTGTTACAGCATTATTGTATTTTGAGGAAGGGTAAGAAGTGTACAACAAAAGTAAAATTAGCTATCTTACCCTTACTCTCTTTCTTTTAGCGCCAAACCTGCTTGAAGCGGCTATTTTTGATCGGCTTAGTACGAAAGTTGTAAAGCCCTCTTCTCGCCAGAAGTCACCCAAAGGGAGTGAAAACACTCTCCTGTACGCGGATGAAATTATTCATGAAAAAGAATCAGGGCTTATTACGGCTCTGGGTCACGTGGAAATCGAGCGCGAAGGGCGCGTTCTGCGTGCCGATGTTGTGACCTATAACAATAAAACAGATATCATGACAGCATCCGGGCATGTACGTCTTGACGAAACATCGGGTGAGACCATTTATGTGGATTATGCCGAGTTAACAGGAGATATGAAAACAGGCTTTGTAACTCAGGCACGTATCATGCTCTCAGACAATGCACGTCTTGTTGCCAGCAAGGGAGATAGAAAGAATGCTGAAATCACTCATTTCACTAATGTTCTCTATTCGCCTTGTAATCTTTGCAAGGTGAATCCGCAAAAGCCCCCTTTTTGGCAAGTGAAGGCAAAACATGCTGTTTATGATGAGAAAGCAGAAGATATTTATTATACAGATGCTTTGATTGAGATGTTTGGTATTCCGGCATTTTATATGCCTTATTTGCGTCATCCAGCTCCCAAGGTCAAAAGGCGGACTGGATTTTTAGGTTTTACGATAGGTCAGTCCACTGATTTGGGTTGGTATGGTCTAATGGAATATTTCTGGGTGCTTTCCAGAGATAAAGATATCACCTTTACACCGATGATCCGTACCAATGGTACAGGTGTCCTGGGACTGCAATATCGCCAAAGACTAGAAAAAGGAGAAATGAGCATTACAGGAAGCGTCGATCCTGGCTCAAAAGTTGTTGATGCTCAAGGAAAAACACTGAAAGAATCTGATCGTGTTCGATGGCATGTAGTTCCTGAGGCGAAATATGAATTTACGGAACATATTCGTGGAAGCCTGCGCATTGAGAGAACCAGTGATCAAACTTATTTAAGACGTTACCCCCATTTAGGTTCTGCTTACCGTTCTTTTCTGACATCTAATGCGCGTGGAGAAGGGTTTTGGGGGCGAAGTTATGGTGTCGTTCAGGGTTATGCTTTTCAGGGTTTACGTGAAGGCGATACAGGTAAAAATACACCGCTTTTGTTGCCCTGGATGAACATTAACTATTTGGGTAACCCTGATCGCTTTGGCGGACGCTGGAGTATTGAGGGAGACGGATTAGCGCTGACACGTCAGGAAGGAACAAAATATAATCGCTTATCAACAACGGGTGGCTGGCAAAAACCTCACGTTTCAACATGGGGAGAAGTTTATACTTTCGGCGTTAAATTACGGGGGGACGTTTATGAGGTGAAAGATTATAAACCATCCAAACCATCCACTCTAACTTATAATACCACCCTGTCACGAGTTCTCCCTCAGGCCTATGCTAACTGGAGCTATCCTTTCTTTCGGAATTGGCGATCCTATCGTGTTGTGTTAGAGCCCATGTTAGGTTTGGTCACTGCTCCGGATTTGAATCAACCCACAAAACTTCCTAATGAAGATGGTGGGCTTATTGAATTTAATGATGCTGTTTTGATGAGTGAATCACGCTTTGCTGGACTTGACCGTATCGATGGAGGCTCCCGATTGAATTTTGGGCTTAATCTTTCCGGATTCTCAAAGGAGCTAGGACATGCAGGATTTTTTGTCGGTCAGAGTCTTGCTTTTCAAGAGCCGCAAAAATATCTTGCTAATACAGGCCTTGACAAACGTCTTTCGGATGTTGTCGCCCGACTGAAGTACCATTATACAAGCTGGCTCAGTTTTAAGACACGTTTCCTATTGGAGCGACAGACTCTCCATTTTCATCGAAATGAAACAAGCGCTAGCGTAGGTCAGCCTATTTTGCGCTTTACTGCAACTTATACCCAATCTCCCATTCCATCATCAGATGCTAAAATTCTGTCAAGCAAACAAGCAGTTATGAGCCTATCGTCTGCTTTTCATGAAAATTGGACTGCGAACGTAACAACAACACGAGATTTGGGACAACAATCCCGAACCTTGTCTCAAGGGGTTTCTCTTACATTTGAGAACGAATGCTTTACTTTTGCCAATACCCTGACCAAAACGTTTTACAATGATCGTGATTTACGTCCCGATTTGACTTATATGTTTCGCATAAGCTTTAAAAATCTTGGAGACTTTACGCATACACTTGGCACTGCGAAAGAAGCAGGACAAAATGTATCCTTACTTTAAAATAACGCCTTTAAACAATAGTTAGGGCTTGGATTGAATGAAGAGTTAGTCTAGTATTCTATGTTGATAAATCCTACTCAGGAGAAAAGAATGACTTTCACTTTGCCCCCCTTGCCTTATGAGAAAAACGCGCTGGAACCTCATATTTCGTCTCGTACACTTGATTTCCATCATGGGAAACATCATCAAGCGTATGTTGATAATTTAAATAAACTCATTGCAAATACAGAATTAGAAAATAAACCTTTGGAAGAAATCATTCGCTTGAGTGCCCAAGATACAGCTAAAGCAGGTATTTTCAACAATGCCGCCCAGGTATGGAACCACACTTTTTATTGGCATTCCCTGAAAAAAGCGGGTGGTGGACTTCCCCAAGGTGTACTTTTAAAACGCATTGCTCAGGATTTTGGTGATTATGACAAGTTTAAGGAAGCCTTTAAACAGGCAGGCGCGACTCAATTTGGCAGTGGGTGGGCCTGGCTTGTAGAAGAGAAAGGCACATTAAAAATTGTCAAGACGGGCAATGCTGATTTGCCAATGATTCATGGACAAAAGGCCCTTCTGACATGTGATGTATGGGAACATGCGTACTATCTTGATTATCAGAATCGTCGACCTGATTATCTCGAGGTTTTTTTGAACCATCTTGTTAATTGGGATTTCGCTGCAAAAAATCTTGGAACCACTTGACGTTTACTCTACGTCCTTCAAACTGTGATTGTCTGGAAACAACAAAACGTGCCCTGTGTAAGCTGTACGAGAGTTCATCCCATAAATTTGGAGCTCATATGTATTTTATAGCACTACAGATGTTATTCGGAGATCGCAGAAAATATGTAGCAATCGTCATTGGCATTACTTTTTCTGCCTTGATTATGACCCAGCAGCCTTCTATTTTTATAGGTCTATTAAGCCGAACTTACAGTTTTGTTAATGATGTATCTCTTCCTGATATCTGGGTTATGGATCCTGGGGTTCAGTTTGTTGAAGAGCATAAACCCATAAGAGACACAGAGCTAGGACGCATTAGAGGTATTCAGGGCGTTGAGTGGGCCGTGCCTATGTACAAAAACCTTATACGCGCAAAACTTCCTGACGGCAGAACAAAAACCATTGATCTTACGGGACTGGATGATGCTACTCTGATCGGCGCTCCCCATCAAATTATCGAAGGACATCTTTTGGATCTCAGGGGTTCAGATGCTATTTTTGTTGATTATGAAGCTGCACGGACTCGTTTGCGGGTGAAGAATGACGATAAAACCACAAGGGCGCTAAGAATAGGAGATATCCTGGAAATCAATGACCATAGGGCAATCGTTGCAGGATATATCAAGTCAACGCGCAATTTTGTTTTGCAACCTCAGGTCTATACAACTTATTCTCGAGCTCTTCACTACGCATCTCCCAATCGAAACTACTTGACTTATGTGCTTGTCAAAGCCAAAACCGGGAAAAATCTTCAGAATATTTGTGAGAGAATAGCTGATTCTACAGGACTTTCAGCCTATACGGCGGAAGAATTTCGCAACGTTAATCTGGAGTATTGGATGAAGAATACAGGAATTCCCATAAATTTTGGCATTTCTGTACTTTTGGGGTTTATCGTTGGCGCTGCTGTAGCGGGTCAGACTTTCTTTAATTTTGTTCAGGAAAACCTGAAACATTATGCCGTTCTTAAATCCATGGGACTTGAAAATGGAATTCTTATTCGAATGGTTATGTTACAGGCTATAGTTGTTGGTTTAATCGGTTATGGAATCGGTATTGGGCTCACAGCTCTCTTTGGCCTCAACGTCCATGATTCAGTTCTTGCTTTCAAGATGACGCCTTTTATTCTTCTTTTTTCAGCAATAGGGGTGGGTGTTATTGTTTTATTATCAGCATTTTTGGGAATTTGGCGCGTTGTGAGAGTTGATCCGGCAACAGTATTCCGAGGTTGATGGTGATGTCAGATAAAATCGCCGTTCAATGCAAAAATATAAATAAATCTTTCACCATAGCTAAAAATGTTGAAACTATTGCTCTTCGGGGTGTGGACCTTGAGGTTTACAAGGGTGAATTCTTTATGCTTGTGGGGCCTTCTGGATGTGGCAAAACAACACTCATTTCCATTATTGCGGGTGTTCTTCAACCAGATAATGGTCGCTGTATTGTGAATGATTTTGAGTATCAAAAAAAATCTGCTCACGAAATTTTAAAATTTCGTGCAAAAAACATAGGCTTTATTTTTCAGTCATTTAATCTCATTGACTCTTTAACTGTAGGACAAAATGTGGCCATTCCTCTCATCCTTAATGGTATGAAACAAGGTCAGGCTTTAGAAAAAGCAAAAGAAATTCTTGAAGAAGTCGAGTTAAGTGAAAAATTCACAAGTCCGCCTAATCGATTGTCGGGAGGGCAGCAACAGCGCGTTGCTATAGCAAGAGCGCTTATTCACAACCCTTCCCTTTTGGTATGTGATGAACCCACAAGTGCGCTTGATCATATGACAGGAGCGAAGATTCTTGACATCATGAAGCGTATAAATAAAAAATTCAAATCAACCTTTATTATTGTGACGCACGATAATCGAATTTTTGACTATGCAGATCGGATTGCTTATATGAATGACGGTCATATAGAAAGGGTTTCGCGAAATCATGAAGATTAGAGAATCACTACGCTATGTTTTATTTTTGGCAAGAAGA
Organism: Caedimonas varicaedens; assembly: GCA_001192655.1. Classification (GTDB taxonomy): domain Bacteria; phylum Pseudomonadota; class Alphaproteobacteria; order Caedimonadales; family Caedimonadaceae; genus Caedimonas; species Caedimonas varicaedens. Next base: position 5,621 of record BBVC01000037.1, on the reverse strand, counting down.
AACTTTTTAGCCAGTTTGGGAGTTGTAGGGTTAGTCGCAGGGATTGTTTTCAGTTTCACCTTTGGGAATCCACCCGCAAATCCGCCGAACCATCTTTCGCTCCCGCCTTCAGCCCCTTTCGATCAAAATATCTCTGGGCTGGGGCTGGTTGAGGCGAATACTGAAAATATCAGCATAGGCTCTTTTACATCAGGGATTGTTTCTCAGGTTTTTGTCAAAGCAGGAGATCGTGTTCAAAAAGGAGACCCTCTTTTTACGCTTGATCAAAGAAGCACTCAAGCAGAAATATCTCTTCAGGAAAGAGAAATTGATGTAGCCCAAACAGAAATTTTGGAAACGACTGTGGATTTAGCGGAAAAAAAAGAAGACTTGCGTCGCGGAGAAGCATTACAGGTAGGACGAGAAATTAGTCAAAGTGAACTTAAAAAAAGACAATTTGCCGTTGCGCGCGCCCAAGCCCAGCTTGAACATCGAATAAAAAAGTGTGAACAGGCGAAAGCTAAACTTTCTTTAACTAAAATTGATTTTGAAAAGTTAACTGTTCGAGCGCCTATTACAGGTACCATTTTGAAGGTAAGAATCCATTCAGGAGAATTTATCAGCGATCTTTCGTCTTCTTCTCAAGCCCTTATTTTGATGGGAAATATTCATCCTTTGCATCTGCGTGTACAGGTAGATGAAAATGATGCGTGGCGATTTGACTCTGATACAAAGGCTTATGCCTACTTGAAAAGCAATAAGGAAATTCATTTTCCCCTGTCGTTTGTTCGGCTTGATCCCTACGCTCAGCCCAAGCAACAGCTTAGCGGTGATAGTGCAGAACGCGTTGATACGCGTGTCCTTGAAATTATCTATAAAATTGAGGGAAACTCCAAGAATATTTATATTGGTCAGCAATTTGATGTTTTTATAGAGGTTAATAAAACAAACCGTTTTTAACGCAAGCTTTCAAAGAGAGTTTGATCTTCTTGCTGATGGTCTTGTTTGATAAGGATGAAATGAAATTATCTCAACCCTATGAATGCAGAGACAAAATGTAGAAAAGATAAGAAGGAAGAAACTGTTTTATCCCCTTTCCAAGCTGCTATCGCCACACGAAATTTGTAGGCGCTTGTGGCGGGAGGCTTCTTAATGGATTGTGTCATAATAATGCTCCTTTTTGATCATCATTTATGACCTAAATCCTCCTCAGGTTGGTGGTCTAGTATTATATCTTGTCATTGAAGAGTCTCTTTAAAGGAGTAGTGGAAACCTGGAAGAACCCTTATTTTCAACATATCTTTGACTTTTTAGCTTGCTAAAAAAGAAAAAGATTTGTAGGTTGAGGTCAATCAAATAGGGGTCATAGCTCAGTTGGGAGAGCGCTACAATGGCATTGTAGAGGTCGGGGGTTCGATTCCCCCTGGCTCCACCATGTTTTATAACTTCGCAGAAGCATTAATTATGGTATTTAGCAAAGCTGGTGGACATGTACTCTATGGTTTGTTCTCTTTCTACCTCATAGCTTCTTCGATCTTATGATGACCCCAATAGTTTAAAATAGTATGCCATACTATTTTGAAGTCAAAAATGAAATTACTCTTTAAAGTGCGCTGAATGTTTTCTGCCGTACATCACTGTGAGATTCAAAGTAAGCACCGACAACTCGCAGATCTTCCGGCGTATTAACTTCTTGCGGGACTGAATTTACAAGAGTAACACCAATACTCAGACCTATTTCCAATGCGCGCAATTGCTCAAGCCGCTCTACAATTTCAAGTCCGGAAGGGGGATTTTCGACAAATTTTTTCAATGCAAACCGACGATAGGCATAAAGTCCTATATGGTAATAAAAGACGTTTCCACCTGCTGGAATAACAGAACGACTAAAATAAAGAGCTCGTCGCACAGTTTCATTTTCTGATCCTACAAGGGCAATTTTGCAAATATTGGGATTATGGATTTCTTCCAGATTCTCTTTCTTTATGGCAATTGTAGAAATATCGAAATCTGTTTCTTTCAGACCTTTTAGAGAAGCACGAATAAGAGCAGATTCTGTTGTAGGAGAATCGCCTTGCAGATTAATCACAATATTGTAACGTTCTTCAGGGTCAACCGAAGACAACGCTGCATAAACCCGATCGGATCCCGAGGGCAACTGAGAATCAGTCATACATACTTTTCCCCCAGCGTCACGCACAACTTCTGCTACACGCAGATCATCACAAGCGACAATAACAGGACCAACATCTGCTTCAAGACCACGCTCTAACACCCGCACAATCATGGGTTTCCCTGCCAGGTTAGCCAAAGGTTTTCCAGGAAGTCTTGTAGAGGCCATCCGGGCAGGGATGATGATGATGGGATTCATAATCTATAATACCTATGCTAAAATCATTTCATTCCTACCCCAATAAAAAAGTATTTACAAGAGGACAAAAAAGACAAAGCAGGAAAGAAATTTAATTTATAAAAAGATGTTCAATGGGTTTTCTTTTCAGCAGATGAGATTGAATGATTTCTTCTATATCCTCAACAGACTGGGGGCTGTACCAGATTCCTTCCGGATAGATAACCAATGCAGGACCCTTTTTACATTGATCCAAACATCCTGACTTATTAATGCGAATGTTTTTAATTCCCAGCTCTTTTACACGTGTTTTCATGTAATCTAAAAGCTTGTCAGAGCCTTTTGAGAGACAACATCCCAGCGGATGACTTTCATCACGCTGGTTTTGACAAATGAAAATATGAAAATCGTAGGATGGGGCCACAGTTTTTTATTTCCTTTGTATGTTTTATATAAACTAAAGACCTTTTTATTTTGCACGTCAGGTTATCTCAACCAATATTGACTCAATTTTTTGTAAGAAGAAATCTTATATTTTTCTTATTTTTCTTGATTTCCAAAAACTTATCGTCCCAGATTATATGAAAAAATTACTATCCTCAATAACTGTGGATAACTTTGTGGAAAATATTAACTTTAACAGGTCAATATCTATAGAAATACGCGCATCCAGATGGACTGTTTAAAAAATAAGCATCTGATACAAACCCAACAAATAAGCGATTCTCCCGCATGACTAAATACTTGTTTTGAAAAAAATCTATTGATTTTTCTATTTCTTTTTTTGTTAAAATAATGGGTGTGAATAATTATAAAATTCGATCATTAAACTTATTAGCTAACAACATTAGAAATAAGGAATTTCATAAATCAGTTCTATAAATTTATTTTTCATTTAAATTTTTTCTGTGCGCTCAAATTTTTTGAACTTTTAAGTATGGCTTATCCTAAAATCAATCCCATCAAAAAAACAATAATATGATAAATATCCAAAAACTACTTAAAATTATAAAAATTAAATTATTGGAAAGCTTGCTCTCTTTCATATATTCAGTAAAATAGAGTAACTTAGAGGGAGAGGCAGTGGAATATTCATCATATCTTAATGATGCACTTATTTTGTTAATTACAGCCGTTGCTGTTGTATTCCTCTTTCATCGTCTGCGTGTCAGCCCAATTCTTGGATATCTTTTTGCTGGACTTCTTATTGGCCCACAAAGTCTGGGGTTTATCACGACCATCGAAGGAACGCGCATCCTGGGCGAGTTGGGTGTTGTTTTCCTATTATTTACAATTGGCCTTAAAATGCCCCTGCAACGATTGCATGTTCTAAGAAGATATGTCTTCGGTCTGGGACTTGCACAAGTCATTGTGACGGGGGTAGTCATAACACTTATTTTGCAATACCTGAAACTTCCGCTTGATATCGCCCTACTGGTGGGAAGCGTTCTGGCACTTTCCTCTACAGCTGTAGGCATACAACTTTTAGTCGAAAGAGGTGAGATCGCCATGCGTTTTGGCCGCGTCTCATTTGCCATCCTCCTTTTTCAGGATCTTGCGGTTGTTGTTCTTTTAATGCTGATCACTGCTTTTAAAAATGATCATACCCCTGCTTTGGAAACACTGGGGTTATCCACTTTAAAAGCGGCTATCGTTCTTTTTGTCATTATTCTAATTGGCCGTCTGTTCCTGCGACCATTTTTTAACGCCATTGCGCGAATTAATAATCCGCAACTTTTTGTTGCTGTCACGTTGCTTGTGATTCTTGTTACCAGCGCCGCAACAGCATCCGCGGGTCTCTCTATGGAAATGGGGGCCTTTTTAGCTGGTATTCTGCTTTCTGAAACCGAATACCGTCATCAGGTCGAAGCAGATATTCAGCCTTTTTACGGATTGCTTATCGGCCTGTTTTTTATGACGGTGGGAATGAGCCTAGACCCTAAACTTATTATCTCTTACGCTTATCAACTTACATTTGTTCTTTTAGGTTATCTGGGCATCAAAATCGTCATTATCTTTGGGTTGTGCAAGCTTTTCCGCATCCCTACTATTTCCTCATTCCGTGTTGCTATGATCCTAGCAGGAGGAGGAGAGTTTGTTTTTGTGATTATTGCCCCTTCTGTAGCTGCCAAACTAATCTCGCCCGAACTAGGGCAATTATTGTTTTCACTTGTGGCTATTTCCATGGCATTTACACCGATTCTGGCCAATTTTGGCAAACGAATTGAAGAGAAGTTTCTGGAAAAAGAAGGAGAGAGATTTACAAATGACGCGCTGTCGGAAACTATGGATCTTCGCAATCACGTGATTATTGCAGGATTTGGTCAGGTGGGGGGTATTATTGCACGTTTATTAACAGAAAAATTGGTTCCCTTTGTGATTATTGACAACGATTTAAAAGCCGTAACTGAAGGGCGGCAAAATGGCTTTCCCATCTTTTTTGGTGACGCCCGACGGGCAGAAGTCATGCGTACTTTTGGCGCCAATAAGGCACGTGCCGTTCTCATTTGTTTTAAAAATGAGAAATCAGCCTATCGTGCAGCTATGATGTTACGACGACAGTTTACTGATTTAATGGTTTCAGTACGACTTGAAGATGATGAATTCGAAAATAAACTAGTTCAGGCAGGCGTCAATGTTGTGATGCCGCAGTATCTAGAACCAAGTCTGCAACTAGCAACCAAAGCATTGCAAGCGGTTGGAACGCCTCAGGACGAAGTAACACAAGCTATTGAGATGTTTCGCAAGAATTATATTAAAATATCGTCAAAAGGTTACGCGACCCAACAGAACCTTTAAGAGAGAATACTGATATCCTTAAAATTTTTCGTCTTTCTTAAGATAGCCAAGAGTTAAAAGATCGTTATATAAAGTTTTAGCAGGGACTTCCCATACACCTTCAGGCGGAAGTGACCCCAGACTAAAGGGACCATAGCCTACTCTGATCAATCGACTAAGAGATAAACCAAAATATTGGATAATTCTTCGGATCTCCCGATTTTTTCCTTCATAAAGCTTAAGGATGAGCCATTGATTGGCGCCCTGTTTCTGTTCGACACTTGCATCGATTGAAGCATATGAAATTCCCTCAATTGTTAACCCTTTCTTGAGAAGCTTCAACATCCTTTCTTCAACATTACCAAAAATTCGAACCCGATAGGCACGCGCAATATGTGTTTTGGGATGCTCTAAAAAACGAGCCAAATCACCGCTGTTTGTCAGAAGAAGCAATCCTTCCGAATTCACATCCAAGCGCCCTACAGAAATATAGCTAAAAACCTTTAAAATGGTT
>BBVC01000036.1 GCA_001192655.1 Caedimonas varicaedens | reverse complement strand
CTCCGGCGCTAACAGAGTAGAAATAAATCACTGTTTCAGTGGAAAAATTCTGACATTTCTTTTAAATATATAGTTAGACAAAGGGTTACCCTTGCCAAAAGGTAAGAAACGGAACTGCATCCGAGCAGTCAATGACTTCATCTTTTAAAGTTCTTGGGTATGCTATACCAAATTTATTAAGTAAGTATCATAAATTAGCCCACTTTCTGGAGCAAAGAGATTTATAAGTTCATGAGTTTTTATGAAATTGTTTCAAGAATTACAGACAGCTTTAGTAATATCGTCCATTGAATTGAAGACCCGATTGTGTAAATGTCGATTTTTCAAAACACGCCAACACTTTCTTGAGGATTGAGTGCAGGGAGCATAAGGGAGAAGCCATAACACCTGATGTTGGAAAGGTATTTGGAGTTTACCGGTTGTGTACCATGGCGCCCGATCCATCATAACCAAAACATGTTTACCTCAATCAACATTTCTTGGAAATTTCTTCCAGAAATTCTTGTATGGCGGGGATATTGGCATAAAGTAAGTACTGTAGCTTTATTGTGGTCGGGGGAACATGTTCCCATAAATGTATGTGATACATGAATTGTTGCGATCGAACCACACGAGGTCGTGTTTCAATTTTTGTATGTAAGTCTTGTGCAGGACGTCCTCCCCGAAGGGGTTCACCTTCAAAACGTGAACGTCTGGTTTCAAGATGAAACTCGTGTTGGACAACAAGGGGAGGTAAGGATATGGCCGCGCAAGGGAACCTGACCTCGTGTGGCGAAACAGCAGCAATTTTTCTCGCCTCATATATTTTGGTGCTGTGTGTCCTTCCTAGAGAGAATGCACCACTCTTGTTTTGCCCCAGCCAATCACTATAGTTTAGAACAGCATTTAAAAGAAATCTCCCTTCATATCTCTCAAAGTCGTCATGGCGTGGCAGTGGTGGATTGAGGCAGCTAATATGGTCAAAAACAAGCTCACCACTATACCTAAGAATATTTCTATCCCGTACTTCTTGCACACTCTTCCGAACTCAATTTTTCTAGGTTAATACACTTCAAGAAACTTGAGACATGATTTTTGAAAGTAAATTGTCTAATTCCTCAAAAGAATTGAAATGGATATTAAGCACTCCAGAACCATTATCTTTTAAATCAAGGTCAATCTTAAGTTGAAGCTTATCCCTTAATTTCTCAATCAGCTGTTGACTATCTTCATCATGATCCTGTGCAGAGAATGGAGAGATTGATACTCGTGGAGAAGGTCTTGCGTGTGTCCGCTGAACCAGTTTTTCAGTTTGACGTACATTTAAGGAATTTCGGATGATCTTTTGAAGAAGCTCTTGAGAAAATTCAGAATTTATAAGAGCCCGTGCATGACCTGCTGTAATTCTTCCTTCTTTCAATGCTTTTTTAACTTCATCATGCAAACTAAGAAGTCTGACAGAATTGGCAATATAGCTGCGACTTTTTCCTAAAGAACGCGCTAAATCATCTTGCGTATACTGAAATTCATCCATAAGACGTTTAAATCCTTGTGATTCTTCCAGAGGATTTAAATCATGACGCTGAATATTTTCAATTAATCCTGTTTCCAGAGCTTCCAAATCAGTCATATCACGCACAATGGCAGGGATTTCAGTAAAACCTGCCTCCTGAGCTGCCCGCCAACGACGTTCCCCCGCGACAATTTCATAATTCGCTAAACCCTGATAAACGGGTCTTACCAAAATAGGTTGAATAACACCTTTTTCACGTACCGACGCTATTAATGAATCAAGAGGCTCTTGATCAAAGGACTCTCTGGGTTGATAACGTCCGGCAGCAAGCTCATGAATAGGGAGCGTTTGGATAGATTGGTTTTTTTCTTCTGTTTTTATAAGAGAATCTGAACCTAAAAGAGCAGATAAGCCTCTTCCTAATGGTTTATTAGCTATTGACGACTGAGACATTTTGCCATCCTCCATTTTTCTTCAGTATTTCTTTTGTTAAGCGCATGTAAGCAAGAGAACCAGAACTCATCACATCATAAATAAGAACAGGAGTTCCATGTGAGGGAGCTTCAGAAATCTTGACATTTCTGGGAATCATCGTCTCAAAAACATAATCCTTAAAATGCTGCTTTACATCTTCTGCTACCTGGTCACATAGCGCATTTCTTTTATCATACATTGTCAATGCAATGCCAAACAAGTTAAGAGAGGGATTTAAGCGAGACTGGATTCGTTTAATGGTATTGATCAGTTGCGCTAATCCCTCAAGAGCATAAAATTCACATTGAAGAGGAATAATCACATCACTAGCCGCAACAAGAGCATTTAAGGTCAAAAATCCCAGAGAAGGCGGACAATCCATCAAAATATAATCATATTTGGAACCACTTTTTTTAAGGGCATACTGAAGTTGAAATTCACGTCCTAAAACTGAAACCAATTCTACTTCTGCTCCTGCCAAATCAGGAGAAGCAATTACTAAATCAAGTCCTGGAATTTTGGTTTGAATGGTCAATTGATCAAGAGTGATGTTGGAAAGAAGAAGATCATAAGTCCCTTTTTTGCGATCACGACCATAAAGTCCCAGTCCTGTCGTCGCATTCCCCTGAGGATCCATATCGATGAGTAAAACTTTTTTATGAACTGCTGCAAGCGCTGTAGCAATATTAATTGTTGTTGTTGTTTTTCCAACGCCTCCCTTTTGATTTGCAAATGCAATAATTTTAGTCACTTTCAACTTCCTTTATCATTGCTTTCTTCTTATCTTTTGTATCTCTAAAATAACGCCAGTGCAATCAGTAATACTCAGATATTGTTTTTCTAAAAAATTCCATTTTTTATGAGCTTCGTTTATTTCTTTTTCAATATCTTTACCTTTTAAAAAAAGACATAACCCATGAGTATTTAAATGAAGAAAAGCATATTCCATCAACGTAGAGAGTTGACTTACTGCTCGTGCTGTTATCAAATCTACTTGAAGTGATGGTGTATCTTCAATACGTTTCGATAAAATTGTAACAGGCGCTTGTGTGATTCTTTGGACTTCTCGTAAAAAAGACTCTTTTTTTTGATTGGACTCAATAAGAATCGTCGGGATCTCTGTAAGAAGAGCGATCACCATCCCTGGAAATCCTGCTCCGCTTCCCAGATCAGCAATTGTTTTGATTGAAGGAGAAATATAAGGAATCAACTGAGCCGAATCAAGGAAATGACGCTTCCATATCGAGGAAATTGTTGAGTTAGAAATGAGGTTATGAGAGGTCTGCCATTTCAAAAGAGTCTCTTCATAGAGCTGAAGACGATGAAATGTTTCACGTGAAACATTAATGCCTTTCTCTTGAAAAAAACTTGCGGGTGTCATTCTCAAGTATTCATAGATGAAAAGAAATCATTATTTGTTTTTGTTAATCTTAATTTATCCAAAAGAAATTCAAGAGCTTCTGTTGACCCCATGGGTGCCAAAATACGACGTAAAACCCACATTTTCTTGAGTGTATCTTTGTCTACAAGAAGTTCTTCCTTACGGGTTCCAGAACGCGTAATATCGATCGCAGGGAAGGTACGCTTATCAGAAAGTTTACGATCCAGAATAATTTCACAATTACCTGTCCCCTTAAATTCTTCAAATATCACTTCATCCATACGTGAACCCGTTTCTACCAGAGCAGTAGAAATGATTGTCAAAGATCCACCTTCTTCTATATTACGTGCCGCACCAAAAAATCTTTTAGGACGTTGAAGAGCATTCGCATCAACACCACCCGTTAAAACTTTACCTGAAGAAGGAACAACCGTATTATATGCACGAGCAAGTCGTGTAATATTATCCAGCAAAATCACAACGTCACGCTTATGCTCAACCAAACGCTTGGCCTTTTCAATAACCATTTCCGCAATTTGAACATGACGAGAAGCAGGTTCATCAAAAGTTGAACTCACAACTTCTCCTTTGACCGAACGTGCCATGTCCGTCACTTCTTCTGGACGTTCGTCAATTAAAAGAACAATAAGATAAACCTCTGGATTATTTGTCGTAATAGAATGTGCAATTTGTTGCAGCATGACTGTTTTTCCGGAGCGAGGGGGCGCTGTAATCAAGGCACGCTGACCTTTTCCCAAAGGGGCTACAAGATCAATGACTCGACCAGTTAAATTATTATTAGGCTCACCCTCAATTTCCAGCGTGAATTTTTTATCGGGATAAAGAGGCGTAAGATTGTCGAAATTAATACGATGACGAGCTTTTTCTGGATCTTCAAAGTTAATAGTATTAAGTTTCAATAAAGCAAAATAACGTTCACCATCTTTCGGAGAACGAATTTGTCCTTCCAAAGAATCTCCGGTGCGTAAACTAAATCGACGTATTTGGCTGGGAGAAACATAAACATCATCGGGACCTGGCAAATAATTCATTTCAGGAGATCTCAAAAAGCCAAATCCATCTTGGAGAGTCTCTAAAATCCCACCGCCATAGATAGGGATATCCTTATTCGCTAATTGCTTAAGAATAGCAAAGATAAGATCTTGTTTTTTAAGAGAACTTGCATTTTCAATGGCATTTTCTTCAGCCAAAGAAAGAAGTTCAGCTGGGGATTTCAACTTTAATTCACGAATTGTCAACTTCGAAGGAATATTCATAAAATTTTCTTTTTATACTCTAAATGCTAAATTTGGGAAAACTTGTTACAGAAGGATCAGCAGATACCAGCCATATGCCCCCTTATATACCTAGAATGGTTTCAATACAACAAGAAATACAATTAAAATCAATAAAAGAGGTGGAACTTCATTGATAGCACGATAAAATTTTTCAGAATACCTATTTTTATCCTGAGAAAAATCTTTCATCCACATCACGAACACACCATGAAACGAAGACATAATCAAAACAAGAAAAATCTTAGCATGAAGCCAGCCTGATGGGGCTGAAAACATTCCTCCTACCCCCAATAAACAAAAACCAAAAAGCCATGTCAACAACATCGAAGGCGTCATAATAATCCGCACAAGCCTTCTTTCCATGATTTTAAATAACTCACTTGTTTCAGAATGTGGCAAGACACGAGCATGGTAAAGAAAAAGGCGAGGCAAATAAAAGAGAGCTGCCATCCAGAAAATCATAAAAATAATATGTAAGCTTTTAAGAACAAGATAGTGGGAAGTTAAAAAATCAGACACTTTTTTTCATTACCTCTCGACATATACATTTCTCAACATTTGTGGGACAAATAAAATTTTCAACAAGATTCTTTTGATGACAAAATTCTACTATTTGTCCGATAAATTTTGGATGGATACCGACTGTTTGAGTTCTCAGAAATTTCCTCACACCAGACTCTTCTGCAAGAGTTTTATATTGATAATCGATTTCATACAAGGTTTCAGAATGCTCAGACACAAAAGAGATGGGAACAAGAAGGATATTTTTCTTTTCTAGCCCTAATCGCCTGATTTCGCTTTCTGTTGCAGGGCCAATCCATTCCAAAGGTCCTACTCGCGATTGATAGGCGATAGAATAAGAACAGAGTTTTATTTTCAAAGTGTTTATTACTGCATGAACTGTCTTCTCTACTTGTGTCTGGTAAGGATCACCACTTTCCACAATGCGCTTAGGAAGACCATGAGCAGAGAAAAGGATGTGGGTCTGCGATAAATCTTCAAATTCCTGAAGAGAATGGTGCAACAATTCAGAAATAGCTTGAATAAAGCCTTCGGCTATAGGGTAACATCCAATGATTCTCGTAGGAATGTTTAAACCCATTTTAGAAGCTGTTTCTATCCAGCATTTTAAAGAAGAAGCTGTAGTTGTCGTAGAAAACTGAGGGTAAAGCGGAAGAAGAACAACATCATCAGGTTGATAAGCTATAACCTGAGTGATCGTTTCATGCGTAAAAGGGTGCCAATAACGCATTGCAATAAAAACACGGAAGTTTTTACCAAGAGCTTTTTCCAGAGCTTTCGACTGAATTTGGGTGTTTTTCAGAAGAGGAGACCCCCCTCCTAGATAGGCGTAGATCTTTTGAGCTTCGTGCAAGCGTTTTCTTGAAATAAGCCAAGCCAAAATCTCACGAAAAATCCAGGAGAGACGAAGAATCGCAGGATCCCTGAATAAATTTTGCAAAAAAGGCTGAACCGAATTTAATTGATCTGGTCCTCCTAAATTTAACAAAATAACTGCGGTTCGAGGCATTTTTATTCCTGATGATGCAAAATATGGATTAATTGCGTGACATGCTCATGCGGTGTTTCCGGAACAATTCCATGCCCCAGATTAAAGATATAAGGGTGTCCCGCCAAGCTTTTTTTGAGTCTTGAAATTTCCTGTTCGAGGGTTTTACCACCGACAACTAGAACCTGGGGATCAAGGGCTCCCTGGAGAATAATGTGAGAAGGGATTTGAGGAAGAAGAAGACTTAAATCAACATGATAATCTATAGAAAGCGCTGTAGCGCCTGTGGTCTGCAAATAAAGGGGAAGTTTTTCTCCTATACCTTTCGGAAAACAAATCACGGGAATATGAGGAAATTTATGCTGAAGAAAACGAAGTAGGCGGCGGACAGGAGCATAAACCGCATCTTCAAGCAAAGGATAAGGAACAACACCCGCCCACGAATCAAAAAGCTGAATGACCTGAACACCTGCCTCAATTTGAGCGCAAAGATATCTTTCTGTTGCTTCACAAATGAAATCCATAAGATAACGTGCATCATCAGGGCTATGATAGAAAAATCGAACAGCCTGAGAAAATGTACGACTGGTGTTTCCCTCTACCATATACGCAAAAATTGTCCAGGGAGCTCCCGCAAAACCGATGAGCGCTTTTTCTGTAGGAAGAACAGTACGAAGCCTGCGGATAGATTCAAAAACAGGTAAAAGTATTTCTAAAAAAGAATCAAGGTCAAGATTTGAAATATCATTTCTGGATCGCAAAGGCGAGAGTTGCGGACCTTTTCCTTCATGAAATTCAACTTTTTGTCCCAAAGCATAGGGAACGACCAGAATATCAGAAAATAAAATAGCTGCATCAAGGTCGTATCGTCGAAGGGGTTGTAACGTTGCTTCAACAGCTAAATCTGGCGTAAAGCAGAATTCAAGAAAATCAGGACATTTTTGACGAAGAGTACGATATTCAGGAAGGTATCTTCCAGCCTGACGCATAAGCCAGATGGGGGGGGGAGAAATTTTTTCTCCTTTCAAAACTTTAAGCATTTTAGGATATGAATATACCACACTATACTCTTAAATATATTTTATCTTAAGATAATTGATGAGGATAGTAGTTCCTGTGGAAAAACTTCTCTCTGTGGAGTGTATATCCTTATCAACATTTTTACCATTATTAACTATATATAGATCCTTATATTTTTTTAATAGAGAAGAATTACTCACAGATTATCCCTGCTTTTACCACATGTGGAAAAGATCTTGAAAAAGAGGGAAAAGAGAAAATTTTTGATCTGTTATTGATCTTTCCCATAATTATCCACACCTCTTTGGTAAAAACTCCACAACTTTTGAAAAATGAGATAATATAAAAAGAAAAAGTTAAATTGAAAAAACGACAAAAATGTTTAACATTTTTAAATAATAAAATATAATAATCTGAAAAGATATTTTATGTGACGAGATTAAAAAGAGAAAAAATATGTCTCAAAAATTTACTTTTTCAATAGATCTATCATCATGAAAATAAAATATATAATCGTTTTTTTATTTTGGTATCCTTGTTGGTTTCTTCATCTATGGCAAAGCGCAGATCAAATTCAGAGAAGACAAACTCTTCCTCAAACACGACCTCACAAGATAAGGAGCAAATGTCTTCACAAGATAAGAACTCCCAAACATGTCATTGCATAGAGGATCTTAAAAATCCAGAAACTTCTTCCAAAAAGTCTGTCCTTCCCAATGCTTCGACCACTTCCCAGGCAACGACTTCTCATGGTCATCTTCTTATTATTCCCAGGTCCAAGTCCCGTTAAAGAAGGTTCGACGATTTAAAGATATTAAATTGCAGGATTTCAGCAAGTTCCTGAAATACTTTAATGCCTCTGACTGAATTTCCCCGACTATCAAGGAGTGGCGAATAAACACCGATCCCCATTTTTCCTGGAACAACCCCTAAAATTCCCCCACTGACACCACTTTTGGCAGGAATACCAACCTTATAGGCCCACTCACCTGCAAAATCATACATACCGCATGTGAACATGACTGAAAGAATATCAGCGAGATATTCAGGATCAATAGCTTGTTTTTGAGTCAGGGGATTCTTTCCACCATTGGCAAGGGTTGCCCCTATAAGGGCAAGGTCTGTTGTATTGACAAGAAACGAGCACTCCTTGCAATAATCATCAAGAATCTCTTCAACATCTCCTTGTAATACTTTAAAATTCAGCATTAAATAGCCCATAGCTCGGTTATGGTTGCCAAATTTTTTCTCTGATTGATAAACTTGTTCATCAAAGTTAGGAACGTGTCCGATATATCTTTCAAAGAGATTTTGAAGAGTATGGAATCTCAACTCAGGGTTCTCACCAGGAATAAGGCTTGAAAGAGCCAGAGCTCCAGCATTAACCATCGGGTTATAGGGACGATGAGACCCTGGCTGGAGCCTGATAGAGTTATAGCTATCACCTGTCGGTTCCAACCCCACCATATTCAAGATTTTTTCTCTTCCGTGGGTTTCAAGCGCCAAACCATGCACAAGAGGTTTAGCAATGGATTGAATGGTGAAAAAAGTCTTGATATCTCCTGCTTGTAAAATTTTTCCTTCCACCGTCACGATGCTGATGGCGAAACTTTCAGGGCGGGCCTTAGAAAGTTCGGGGATATAAGCGGGAAGCTTTCCACTGGTTTCCACCAAAAACTTCTCTAAAATATTTTCCAAAAAATTCTCAGATTTTATCAGGGATTCCAAAGATTCTCCTTTTACAAAAACATATTGAGCTTCTCTTATAAGGAAATCTGAAATAGATTAAAAGGACGTAAATTTCTGATGCATTTCTTTATATGAAGCAAACGGTTCTATCTGATCGAGAGTTATCCCATTTTTTGTTTGGAGCCTGTCTTTTTATTTTTGTTATGGTAGTGCTGGGAGGGATGACTCGTTTAACAGGCTCGGGGCTTTCCATGGTGGAATGGCGTCCTGTTTCGGGAGTTTTGCCGCCCTTGACTCATGAGGATTGGATTGTATTTTTTGAAAACTATCAACGCTCACCTGAATATCTCAAAATTAATAAGGAAATGACGCTGGAAGGATTCAAGCACATATTTTGGCTGGAGTATATTCATCGACTTTGGGGGCGCCTTATAGGTCTCTATTTTCTGCTTCCTCTTTTTTTAGCGTGGCGCAAATCATTTCTGAGACAAACCTATCTTCCTTTTCTGCTAGCTATCTGGATTTTGGGAGGGCTTCAAGGGTGCGTGGGGTGGTTGATGGTCAAAAGTGGTTTGATCGATGATCCTCACGTCAGTCCTTATGCTTTGGCGGTTCATTTTTTATTGGCATTGCTTACCTATGCCATGACATTCAGCGCAGCTATCAGGCTATATCCTAAAAAGCAGGGATTTCCAATCACCCTTCCTGCTCTCTCATGGATTTTGGGACTTTTTGTTTTGACAAGTTTTTATGGTGCTTTGGTCGCAGGACATAAAGCCGGGCTGCTCTATAATACCTTTCCCTTAATGGAAGGGCGATGGATGCCAGAAGAAGCCTGGTTTTATAAACCCACGTTGCTGAATCTTTTTGTTAATCCTGTTACTGTGCAATGGGTACATCGCCTTCTTGCCGTCACATTGGTGGTTTCTGTTAGCGTGATGATAAAGAGCAATTGGTCAAAATCCCTGACATTTTTCCAGCGACAGGGATTACTTGCAGCAGGATTTTTCGTGGTTGTCCAGATGAGTGTTGGAATTGCAGCGCTTTTATACCAGGTTCCTACTTTTCTTGCGCTTTTGCATCAAGCAGGTTCTTTGATCTTGTTCTCTTCTTTACTCGTGATCCGGGAAGCGTCAAAAAGCGCTGCAACACCAGGAAGTGTTTTACCTTCCAGCCATTCAAGAAAAGCTCCGCCTGCTGTTGAAAGATAACTGAAATCCTTACCAGAACCGGAAGAGTTGAGAGCAGCTACAGTTTCTCCTCCACCCGCAATGCTGAAAATTTTCCCCTCGCGTGTCAGGCGTGCGACTTCCATGGCAATGTCTGTGGTTCCTGTATCAAAGGGAGGCTGTTCAAAAACACCAAGTGGGCCATTCCAGACCACCGTTTTAACTTCTTTCAACAAATTTTTGATCAATTGGCAAGAAGATGGTCCGAGATCAAAAATCTTCTGATTCGTTTGAATATCATTTAATCCTGTCTCTTGATGAAAAAGTGCATCTTCATGTTCCATAGCCACCACAACATCAATGGGCAAAACAAGCGTACATCCTTTTTTCCGAGCTTCTTCCTCAATATTTTGGGCTAAAGGCAACATCTCTTTTTCCACAAGTGATGCTCCTACTGGAATTCCTCGGGCAAGAAGAAATGTATTGGCAATCCCTCCGCCAAGAACAAGATAGTCCACTTTGGAAACAAGATTTTTCAGCAGCTCAAGCTTTGTAGAAATCTTGGAACCTGCCACACAAGCCAGGATAGGTCTTTGAGGATGTTCGAGAGATTGTTGAAGCGCTTCAACTTCTTCCTGCATAAGACGCCCCGCATAACTGGGAAGAAAGTGAGTAATGCCTTCAACTGAAGCATGAGCACGATGAGACACAGAAAAACCATCGTTGATATAGATATCTCCCAACCGAGATAATTTTTCAGAAAAGAGAGAATCATTTTTTTCCTCTCCAGCCTCAAAACGAAGATTTTCAAGCAGACAAACTTCACCAGGCTTGAGGGAAGTAATAGTAGTGCGTGCACTTTCTCCTATGCAATCGTTGGCAAAAAAAACTTCTTGTTTTAAAGCCTGGGAGAGAACCTGTACGATCGGACGGAGAGTCAGAGAAGGCACGACTTTCCCTTCCGGTCTTCCAAAATGAGAAAGAAGAACAACACTGGCGCCTTTTCGCATCAATTCCGCAACAGTGGGAACGACGCGCTCAACGCGAGAAGTGTCAAGGATTTTCCCTTCCTTTATGGGAACATTGAGGTCTGCCCGCACCAAAACAGTCTTGCCTTGGACATCGACATGATCAATAGTTGGAAGATGATGCATGGTTTCTCCTCTCAATTTATCTATGCTTTATCATCTCCGCACAGGTGGAGATTCATAGGGAAACAGACCAGATTTCCACAGCAGCATGAAATGACATGACAGTCAGTAATCCTTGAGAAAATATATCTGCTGTTTATTGTAATTGGTATAAGCTTATGTGCCATTTTGTACAATAGAAAAATAAGCACGTTCGTTAGTTCTTGCCTTTTTGTGAAGGAAATTCTATAAAAAAGGAATGATAATAAAGTGTGTTCTAATCAATGATTGTAACTTGTAAAACTTGTCAAAAACGCTATTTGATTGAAAAAGACGATATTGGTTCTAAAGGTCGTCAGGTACGTTGCGTTTCTTGCGGATATTCATGGCAGCAATATCCGATCGAAGAAACTGTGGTGACGATTCCTCCCAGACCCGCCACCTTTGATCCTGGCTATATGGCTGAAGTTCGGGAAAGAAAAAAATTTCCCTGGATGATTTTGTTGGGTGGAGTTTTCACGATCGCTTTTTCTTTTTATATTGCACGTGTTCCTATCGTTTCTGAGTGGCCAACAGCGGAAAAGATTTTTGCAGCTCTTAAAATACCTGTTTATTCTCCTCATGAGGGTTTAATGTTGGAAAGCGTTATTCCCCTTCAGATCGATCAGATTAATGGCCCAGCCTATGCTCTTAAGGGAGAACTTTCCAATGAAGCAAATGAAGTGCGTACTATTCCAACGTTTGAAATCATTGCGCAAGGGAACTGTAAATATGCAGGGCCCATTTCGCGATTACATAGTCTGATAAGAAGCGTGAAAGCAAAGCTCTTGAATCAGTCTTCCAAGCTGGATTCTCTTTGCATCTTGGAAACGTGGAATTATCGCCTTACAGAAACGCGAATCTTTCCAGGAGAAAAGATTATTTTTGAAACACCGCCCCGCCCAGCTGTCACAGGGGCTACAGATATTTCCATTGAATTTTAGGATAACATGATGACGTCTTCCACCACTATCCCCCTTTCTCAGGGTTTTGACCTTTCTGCCTATTTTCATCAGGAATTCCAGGAACATCAGGACGTTGTAAAAGCGACTCTGGATAAACTTCAAAATCCTTTCTTGAAAGCGGTTTCACTTTGCCGAAATAGTCTTCAGAACGGCGGAAAGATTTTATTTTTTGGAAATGGTGGAAGCGCTGCGGATGCTCAACATCTTGCCACAGAATTAACCGTGCGATTCATCAAAAATCGAACGGCCATTTCCGCACTTTCTTTGACCACAGATACCTCAGCTCTGACAGCGATCGGTAATGATTTGGGATTTCATTATCTTTTCTCCCGACAAATCGAAGCATTGGGGAAAAAAGGAGACGTTGCTATTGGCATTACAACTTCTGGTAAAAGCCCCAATGTTATGGAAGGCTTTAAAGCAGCAAGAGCGCAAGGACTGCATACGATTGCTTTTACGGGCGGAACAGCTGGCGATCTTCCGGGTGCTGCTGACCTTTTGCTTGTTGTCCCTTCAGCGACCACACGACGTATTCAGGAAATGCATATCACAATAGGACAAATGCTGTGTGGCGCCTTGGAAATTGAATTGGGACTTGTTTAAAGATGGAATCCCTTGACATGCTTTTTCAACGCATTCCCCACACGACTATTTTATGTGTGGGAGATGTTATGCTGGATTACTTTGTTTATGGCAATGTTGATCGTATTTCTCCCGAAGCCCCTGTTCCCGTTTTTCATAAAGCGCAACAAACGCGTGTATTAGGAGGGGCAGGAAATGTCGTCCGAAATCTTTCAGGTTTTTCTGCCAAAACTATTTTTCTTTCTGTTGTGGGTCATGATCGAGAAAGCGAGATGGTGGAACAACTTCTTTCAGAACTTCCTCAAACACAGTTTTTCCTGATAAAGGATGTCAGTCGCGCGACAACTGTAAAAACGCGCTATATTGCCCATAATCAGCAATTGTTGCGGGCGGATCATGAAACGACACACCATTTATCGCATGAGATTAAGGAAGATTTAAAGAAAACCTTTGAAAATTACCTGGATGAAGTCGATGTTGTTATTTTCTCCGATTATGGAAAAGGTCTTTTTGACCGTGATTTATTGACCTCTCTTATCCAAAGTGCCCGGAAACGAGGAAAATCTGTTATTGTCGATCCCAAAGGGCATGATTATACGCTTTATTGTGGTGCGACAGTTCTGACTCCCAACCTTAAGGAACTGAGTCAGGCATCTCAAAAATCCCTGAAAACTGACGACGACATTGTTAAAGCAGCTCGTTCTCTTTTAGAGAAATGTCAGGTTGAAACCATGCTGGTCACACGTGGTGAGCGTGGGATGACGCTGGTTGATTTGCAGGGAATGTCTGAACATATTCCTACCCAGGCGCTGGAAGTTTTTGATGTTTCAGGAGCAGGAGATACAGTCATTGCCATGTTTTCGGCTGCCTGTGCAGCAAAAACCCCTGCTTTGCAAGCGGCTCAATTCGCTAATGTTGCAGCGGGTATCGTTGTTGGAAAAGTAGGAACAGCCATAACAACTCTTGAGGAAATGCGAGAGAAACTTCTGTCCACAACCAAGCGCGCATCTTCCGCAAAAATATTAACGCTTCCTAATGCCCTTGAACAGATTATTGCCTGGAAACGGCGGGGGTTGAAAATAGGCTTTACCAATGGCTGTTTTGATCTTCTTCACCCCGGCCATATAGCCCTTCTTGCCCAATCCAAAGCTGAATGCGATCGTCTCATCGTGGGACTTAACAGTGACGCATCCGTTAAACGTCTAAAGGGAGAAGAACGTCCTGTTCAAAATCAGGAAGCTCGTTCAACTGTTTTATCTTCTCTTGAATCTGTTGATATGGTGGTTATTTTTGAAGAAGATACACCATCTTCCCTTATTCAGCAGTTGCGTCCTGATGTTCTCATCAAGGGAGCAGACTATACCCTGGAAAACGTCGTTGGCGCTCGAGAAGTGGCAAGCTGGGGAGGGCACGTGGTTTTAGCAAACCTTATCCCCAACCAAAGCACGACAAGCACAATCCAGCGCATGAAATAACGTGAAGAAGAGCAAACTGTTGTTTACTCTTCTTCCGAATAGTCTTCCTATTGCATCATATACAGCGACAAGTTTTGAGAAATTTCCTTAACCATTCGTGCATCGAGCGAATTCATTAATTCTTCTCTCAATCGTTTAATTTGCGCTTCTCTTTCATAATACGTGTAGGTTTCTGGAATGCCGACTGTTTGCTCAACAGATGATGAAACAGACCCCTTCACGAACCCACGATCATCGAGAATATCAAGCTTGATATCAACTTTTCCTACATAAAAATCACGCTTTACTCTTTCCACTTCGGCTTTTGGATCTTTGAGAACCTTAATATTGACCTTGTGGATTGTCATCACAGCTCGATCTGCTCCACCTTCGGATACCAAGCGGGTTCGCGCCCATTTTTCTATCTCAGATCTTAAAAGCACAGCTTCTTCTTGGGCATGTTTATTTTTGGAGGGATGAACTTCAGGAATGGAAACCACCTGAATATCCTGAACATTCAATTTCAAGGGGCTGCTTTTGGCATAATTTATCCCTGGTGTTTCCAAAATTTTTTCTGAACAGGACGTCACGGCATGAAGTATCAACACACTCCCTATCATTTTTAGCGTTGCACAATATTTCATAGCTTACTCCTTGTAAAATGTTACCTAATAATTATGCAGAGAAAGAGCTTGCATTTCAAGACATTGAAATAATTTAAATTTCTGCTGAATTTAATCCAGAAAAAAATCTGGCATCAGGGGTGTTCCCGGATGGAAAGCATAGCTGCTCAAATCTTCGATTCCTTCGTCCTTCAGGACTTCTTCGTCAATAAAAAAAACGCCCGTGCGGTTTTGGCTGGGTTTAGTGACTATGAAATAGGCTGCATCGGCAACAATTTCGGGTTTGCGAGAGGCCGCCAACAATTTATCTCCCCCCAGCATTTTGATTGCTGCTGTCGCAATTGCCGTACGTGGCCAAAGTGCATTAACGGCGATTCCCTGCTCTTTAAATTCTTCTGCCATGCTCAGCACACACATGCTCATGCCGTACTTTGACATTGTATAGGCACAATGAGCGGCAAACCATTTAGGATTCATGTTTAAAGGTGGAGAGAGCGTCAAAATATGTGGATTTTTAGATTTTTTAAGATAAGGCAAACATATTTTTGAAGTGGCAAAAGTTCCTCGTACATTAATATCAAACATCAAGTCAAATTTCTTCATTTCGGTTTCAAGCATGGGTGTCAAGGTGATAGCACTTGCGTTATTGATAAGAATATCAATCCCTCCAAAAGCTTGGATCGTTTTTTCAACAGCTTCTATAATTTGCTCTTCATCGCGGATATCGACTTGTAGAGGTAATGCTTTCCCTCCTGCAGTTTTGATTTCTTCGGCAACGCTAAAGATCGTTCCTTCAAGTTTGGGGTGAGGTTCAGCAGTCTTTGAAGCAATAACGATTTGTGCCCCATCTTGTGCCGCCTTTAAGGCAATAGCGCGGCCTATTCCTCGACTTCCACCTGTGATGAAAAGAGTTTTCCCCCTAAGGGAAACTTGCTGATTCAGGGTTTCACGATGGTTCATTTTGATCGCTCTCTTGGTTTTTAGCGGTTTTGAAAGTTTCTTCCAAAGCATTCCAATGTTGAATCACTGGGGTTATATTCATGGCAGGAAAAGTGGATTCAGAACCAAAGATCTTTAATAGTCGCTCCGTCACAATGATGCCATGGTGATCTAAAAAGAGACATTTGGCGATAGCTGTACTCATGAGTTGATGATTGGATATGGTTTTTTGTTCCAGATAAATCCACTTCTGATCCCATCCAATAACGCGTGTATGAAGAGAAATTTTTTGAAACAATTTAAGCGGTCGTCGAAATTGAAGAGTGACTGATCCTAAAACAGCTTTCCATTGACCTGTGATAACCGGCTTTGCCAAGGGACTTCGAAGCATTAAATCAACGCGTCCTAAATCCATAAGACTCAGATAGCGAGAATTTGTCATATGAATATTAAGGTCTATGTCATGAGGGAAAACACGGAAAACAACAACAGATTCTTTACTCAGATCAATAGTGGAGCGAAAAAAAGCATGAATCATGACACGGATGAAGCGCAATAAAAGATTCACAATCTCTTCCTTCTATTTTTAAAAAGGACCAAAAGCTTCCTGGGGTATGTCCATCAACGGATGAGCACCGGCCATGATGGATGCGTTCAGGGAAGAAGTCTGGGGGAGTAATTTCTGCATGAAAAAACGTGCCGTTGCAATTTTTCCCTCATAAAAAACTTTTTCGTTGCTTTCTGTTTTTTGTCGAGCGACAAGGACAGCACGAACCCACAAATAGGCAGAAGCAACCAGGCCAAACATTTTCAGATAATCGGTAGAGGCGGCACCCGCTTCATCAGGAGCCTTTATCCCTTTTTGCGCAATTGTCAAAGTCGCTTGCTGAAGACGCCCGAATGCTTTGGCAAGAGGGTCAATAAATTCCTGTAAGCTTTTGTCTTGTTGCTGATCTTCAATAAATTGGCTGACAAGATGAAAAAAAGGACGTAAATAGCGTCCCATATGTGCCGGCATTTTTCGTCCCGCCAAATCCAGAGACTGCACTCCGTTCGTTCCTTCATAAATCTGGGCGATACGGGCGTCACGGACATATTGCTCCATTCCGTAATCTCGAATATAGCCGTGTCCCCCAAAAACCTGAAGTCCCAGATTTGTAATATCAACACCGCAATCTGTGAGATAGGCTTTAACAATCGGGGTCATCAATTGCACAAAATCATCCGCTGCCTTTTTCTCCTCCTCATTTGTTCCCCGATGTGCAAGATCTAAATGAAAGGCCACCCAGGAAGCAAGCATACGATTCCCTTCGTTTAAGGCTTTCATGGTCAAAAGCATACGACGAACATCAGGATGCCATATAATAGGGTCTGCAGGCTTGTCCGGGCATTTTATGCCTGAGAGAGATCTGCCCTGTAAGCGTTCCCGCGCATAGGCAACAGCATTTTGATAAGAGGCTTCACCGACTCCCAACCCCTGATTCCCCACGGCGACACGCTCGCTGTTCATCATAGTGAACATGTTAGTCACGCCTTTATAAAGATCACCGATGAGATAACCTTCTGCCTCTTCAAAAGTCATTACACAGGTATAGCTAACAACATATAAAACGGTCATATTTTATTATCCTGAAATAATTGCTCGATAGAACACCTTTTTTTGCGTCTAATTGCTTTTGCTTGTGCCCATTTATGCTCGATGGGATTAAAGTCTGGAGAATAAGGAGGCAGATACAGCACGATATGCCCTGCCTCAGCAATTGCTT
>BBVC01000035.1 GCA_001192655.1 Caedimonas varicaedens | reverse complement strand
TTTTAGCTATAGAAGAGGCCTTAATGCCCATTTTATGCTCGATAGAGGTACATTTCACGCCGTTGCGTTCTCCTATAGAGCCATCCTGGTGGACAATGAATTTGGGAACCAGGAAAAGGCTAATACCGCGAATACCTGGCGGTCCTTCTGGCGTCCGCGCGATCACAAAATGGATAATGTTATCAGTCAGATCATGTTCGCCTGACGAAATAAAAATTTTTGTTCCGGTTAGACGATAGGTTCCATCTTTTTGTGGCATGGCTTTTGTTCGCAATAAACCCAAATCTGTTCCGCAATGTGCTTCGGTCAGGCACATTGTCCCTGCCCAGGTTCCTTTGATGAGAGGATCCAGAAAACGCTGTTTAAGCTCTTGCGAACCATGGGTTAATAATAAAAGCGCAGCGCCTCGCGTCAGACCTGGATAAAGGCTGAAAGAAACATTAGCGGCACACATCATTTCTTCCATAAACATACTCACGATTTCTGGCATACCTTGTCCCCCATATTCAGGAGCCAGCGCAAGAGCAGACCACCCCCCTTCTACAAAAGCCTGATACGCTTCTTTAAAGCCTTTGGGCGTTCGTACCTCGCCATTATTCCATGTACAGCCCTCTTCATCGCCACTGGCATTTAAAGGAAACATGATATTTTCGGTTAATTTTGCCGCTTCAATCATCACCGCATCGATTAAATCTTCTGAAAGTTCTTCTCCTCCCGGTAATTTTTGTAATTGTTCCAAACCAATCAGTTCTTTCAGAACAAATTGCATATCTCGAAGGGGCGCCTTGTAGACTGCCATCGTATTAATTCCTTAGGGGTTTACCAGTTTCCAGCATGTGTTCAATACGTTCCAATGTTTTGGGGTTTTTGATCAGCATCATAAAGGCGTCGAGTTCAAGCTTGTACAGTTGATCTTCTGTTTGCTTGTCTGTTATGTCAGCAGCTCCCCCTGTCAAGACAAACGCCAATTTTTTTGAGATTTCTTCATCGTAAGGAGAAGCTTTTCCTATTTTGACCAGAGCTTTCACAGCCATTAGTAGGGCTGTTCTTGCTGTGCTGCCGGGAAGGGAAAGCTCTTGGGGTTCAGGGGGATTATAATTTTTTACCATGGAAAGAGCTTTTGCTTTCGCATCCGCAAGAAGTCGGTCACGATTCATTGTGATGCCATCTTCTGGTCTTAAATAGAGGAATTCCCTGGCTTCTGCGGCAGATTTTGCGACTTTGGCCATTCCGATAGTCTCAAATACCTTGCCGATAGCCACAAGAGCGCCGCCAGAGCGCTGGTGATTTGTCATCCAGCGGGTGACAAGCTCTTTGCACCCCCCCCACGCGGGAATAAGTCCGACTCCCACCTCTACAAGACCAATATAACTTTCAGCGTGAGCCTGAACGGCAGTGCTATGTAGAAGAACCTCACAGCCTCCCCCCAGAGCCATTCCAGATGGGACGCTTACCACAGGAAAGGGAGCATATTTTAAGGCTTTATAGGTTTGTTGACCTTCTGCAATCATCTGATAAATTAAAGGCCAAAGAGCAACATTTGCCGTAAAAAGGGCAAGACCTATATTTGCCCCTGCTGAAAAGTTTGTTCCTTCATTGTAAATGACAAGTGCCTTGAAATTTTTACTCACTTCATCAATAGATTGGCGGATCATCGCCATGATATCGGGGTCTATGGTATTCATCTTGCTGTGAAATTCGAGACAGGCAACACCATCGTCGATATCCCAAAGACTTGCCGAGCCATTTTGGATGACGGGTTTTGACTGTAGTTTGACATCAGAAAGAAGCAATTGTCCGGGTCGACGGTGAACGTCTTCATAAACGCCTTTAAGCGTAAAGTATTGCAATCGTCCTGTCTGAACCCGATAAAAGGTATTTTCCCCCACTTTTTCCAGAAGGGAGGGGACGCTTCTTCCTTCTTTTTTCAATTTCTCAACAAACCATGAAGCGCCAATTTTATCAAGGAGCTCAAACGGGCCATATTTCCAGTTATAACCAAGTTTCATGGCTGTATCTATACCGACAATATGATCAGATATTTCAGGCACTAAAGAAGCTGCATAGCTTAGAACTTCTGACAAAACTTTCCAGGTATATTGTCCCAAGCGATCTGGTAATAGCAAAAGCGCACGTAGATTATCTTGTAAAGGTAACTTTACTGGTAAAGAAGGATGATATTGTCCTGTTTGTAAATTGATGGATTCCTTGATTTTAGAGTTGTTCTCCTTATTGAGACGGTAAAATCCTCCCTTTCCTTTTCGCCCCGTATATCCGTCGGCAATCATTTTTTTCAGAACATCCGGTTCGCTATAATTCCTGCAATAGGAGTCTTCAGGCGACAAACTGGCTTTCATGCTTTGGCCAATCAGAGGAATCAGATCAAGCCCCACCAAATCCATCAATCCAAAGATACCTGTCTTGGGAATTCCCATAGGGCGTCCGAAAATAGCATCAGCTTCTTCTACAGAGACTCCCATATCAAGGGCTGTCAACATGCCCGTCTGTAACCAGAATGTCCCGATGCGATTTCCAATGAATCCCGGTGTATCGTTACAGAGAACAACGCCCTTACCGAGCCTAACATCACAAAAATCCTCTAAAACATCCACAGTTTCCCGAGAAGTTTTTGGCTCCTTGATCATTTCAAGAAGGCGCATATAGCGTGGAGGGTTAAAAAAATGCGTAATTGTAAAATTCTTTTGAAACGTTTCAGACCTTCCCTCAATCAATTTATGGAGAGGGATTGTCGATGTATTTGACGAAACAAGCGTAGTTGATTTAATAAATTTTTCAAGTTTTGCATAAAGCGCCTGTTTGATTTCCAATTTTTCAACGATAACTTCAATCACCCAATCACAGTTTTTTACTTTCTCCAAGTCGTCGTCAAAATTACCGGGTGTCACCCGTTTTATTGCTTCAGGCGACATAAAAGGTGCAGGATCAGCACTACGCATTCGCTCGATGGCTTCTTCAGCCAGAGAATTTTTTTTGTTTTCATGAACAGAGGGCATATCTAATAAAAGAACGGAGATTCCTGCATTTGCAACCTGGGCGGCAATGCCACTCCCCATCACACCTGATCCAAGGACAGCAACGTTTTTTATGTCAAGAATCATGATGGTATCGTCTCCAAAATAGTTGCGATCCCTTGACCACCTCCGATACATTGTGTGGCAAGTGCATATTTTTTCCCTTCCCGTTTCAGAAGAGAAGCGGCTTTTCCTGTGATGCGCGCGCCTGTTGCGCCCAAGGGATGTCCCAGAGCAATGGCCCCTCCGTCCAGATTAATTTTGGAAACATCAAGTTTCAAATCTCGGATGCAAGCGATGGATTGTGAAGCGAAAGCTTCATTCAGCTCAATAATATCAATGTCTTTTATAGTAAGCCCTGCGCGGTCAAGCGCTTTACGTGTCGCTCCTACGGGACCGATTCCCATAATTTCAGGATCGCATCCCTGGATCGCAAAAGATTTTATACGCGCGAGGATTGAAAGGTTATTTTTGCGAGCATATTCTTCTGAGCATATCAGTGTGACGGCACATCCATCCGTTAGGGGAGAAGATGTTCCCGCAGTGACAGATCCATTTTCTTCAAAAGCGGGCTTTAGTCCTGCCAGGGCTTCCAGAGTTGTTCCAGAACGAATGCAGCCGTCCTGACTAATCATTTGTCCTCCTGTGTGAATCGGTACGATTTCTTCTTTAAACTTTTCTTCTTCTCGTGCTGTGGTAGCTTTTCGTTGACTTTCCAAAGAAAATTCTTCCTGTTCTCGACGGGAAATATTATATTTTCGTGCGACGTTTTCTGCTGTCTCTCCCATGGGCATATAAGCTCCTGGTACAGCCTCATAAAGATCAGGATTGGGCATGGGGTTATAACCACCCATCGGGACGCGGCTCATTGTTTCGACGCCTGCGCAAAGATAGACTTCTCCTGCGCCTGCTGAAATTGCTCCAACTGCCTGGTGAATTGCTTGCATGGAAGAACCACAGAAACGGTTAATGGTGTTCCCCCCTATTGAAAGGGGCAATCCCGCATGAAGAACCACAAGACGTGCCAGATTCAGCCCCTGTTCACCCTCTGGAAACGCGCATCCCAGGGCTAAATCTTCAATGTCATCAACTTTAAGATGCGTGCGCTTGATAAATTCTTTAAGAACCTCTGCAAGCATATCGTCGGCTCTCACCCTGGCAAGTTCGCCTTTTGAAGCAAATGTGAAAGGGGATCGTGCGTATCCTGCAATGACAGTGTTGATCATGAATGCCTCTTGTATAAGTTGTTTAAAACATTATCTAAAAATTTATTTAAAAAGCGTTAAAAAATTATTTTTCTGTAGATATTATTTCTTAAAATTTCGTTTTTTCTTCTGCGATAAGCTCTTTTTTTGAGAGTTTTCCGATCATCGATTTTGGTAAACTGTCCCGGAATTCAATTTGCCTGGGCATTTCTATGGGAGAGAGCTTATTTTGTAAAAAAATGTGTAGTTCTTCTGCTTTTAGCGGCATTCCAGATCTAAGTTTCACAAAAGCTTTGACAGCTTCTCCTCGTTGAAGATCAGGAGTGCCGATGACTGTTACTTCTTCAACAGAAGGATGTTGATAAATCGCTTCTTCCACAATACGTGGATAAACATTATATCCGTTGACAATAACCACATCCTTGATGCGATCCACCAGGAATACATACCCATCCTCGTCCATATATA
>BBVC01000034.1 GCA_001192655.1 Caedimonas varicaedens | reverse complement strand
GCATCCATATTAAGCTTAGTGGCTGGTTTATGACGATGTGTCTGAGGCTCAGGCTTCTTGACCCATCTGACAAGACTGGTCACTCCAACACCAAAGAGATCCGCCGTTTCAGCAAAACTCAAATTTTTCTTCTTTTTTACAGATAAAACACGAAGTCTAAAATCTAATGAATAGGTCATGGAATAATCCTCTTAAAAATTATCCATAATATAACCATTTTAAAGGTTTTTAGCTATACAAGTCG
The DNA here is from genome assembly GCA_001192655.1 of Caedimonas varicaedens. Taxonomy (GTDB): domain Bacteria; phylum Pseudomonadota; class Alphaproteobacteria; order Caedimonadales; family Caedimonadaceae; genus Caedimonas; species Caedimonas varicaedens. Next base: position 3,485 of record BBVC01000034.1, on the reverse strand, counting down.
TTACAAGGGGGAATCCGAAATTCAGGACTTGCACCAGAAAGTCTTAAATGTTCTGGAGGGAGAGACTCTTATCTTAAAAGAAAACGCAGCAGGGTTGGTCAGATTTGAGGAAAGCCAGATCAGAACTGATAAAGATGGTGTAACGCGTACGGCTCTTTTGATATTCACTGTTCTTATAAAATTAAAATAAAGAGGAGATTAATTATGAATCTTGAGAAAGAATATTTTTCTGAAAATGATGTTGTCCTTGAAGCTTTGCAGCATTACTTCAGACAATCGGCAATGACTCGACAAATACCTTTACCCCGTTGGGCTATATGGTAGGAGAATATTATGTACGAATCAGAATTAACGTTGGATCGAATCGGTTTCCCGCCTTTTTCTGCGCGAAACTGCCAACAAACGCTGATCCCTGTTATGAGCGGTGATTTACGACGCACAGTCAATGGGACACTGATTTATACTGGAAATGAGGGACATCATAAATTTCAGACTGTTATCCAATGTCAGGACAAGTCCTGCCCTGCTTTTGAAGGTATTTGGCGAGGAAGTCTTGTAAAAGTAGGATGTATCCAAAGGTTATCTCAGGAAGTTAAATATCTCAGGGAAATAATGCTTTATCGGGATCCTGTGGAAAATTCAGTGATTGTCATGGATGAAAATCGGCAAGAAAAAGAAATCGAATCTGTCACAGAACGTATTGTCAGGATTAGAGATCAGCAACAAGGACCTGATAAATGGTATGTGTTTTATCGTCCTTCTTTAGCCATGAGAGTTATAAGTTATAAACTCCTCACGGACGAGTGGGGGTTTTCTGGAGGATGGCAACTGGATTTGGAAGAAGTTTAAACAGGATTAGACATTGGCCTGTTGTTCGAGTGCTGCGAGTATTCTTTGTTGCCGCGTTTCATAATAGGCAATGGCAAATGTACTAGGAACGATAACAAGCGCACCTAAAAGAGTGGTGACTGTTGGAATTTCACTAAAAAGCGTCCAGCCAAAGAAGCACGCAAAAAACAGCTCAACATAACGATAGGGCGCCAATGCTGAGACTTCTGTTGCCGCAAAAGCTTTTAATAGGCAATATAGAATAAGATTTCCCCCCGCACCCAAACAAACTAGGTAAAATAATTCAGTCAGGGTTGGCGTCTCCCAAACCATGTAGGCCGGAATTACTCCGCATAGTGAAGTTCCGACCGCAAAATAAAAAAGCATCGTCAAGTTTGATTCCTTAATCACCATTTTTTTATTCAGAATATCACTGAGGGCAAACAAAATAGTGGCAGAAATAAGGAATAAGGTTCCCTTGTCAAGAGATTGGATTGACTGAAAAACATCCTGTGCCTGGGTTGTTCCATTCACAATAATGGCAATACCAAAAAAACCTGAGAAAGTCGCGGCGGCCCGTTGCCACTTTACATGTTCTCCCAGAAAAACAACAGCCATGGGTAAGACAAAAAGGGGAACCGTTAGGGCAAGTGTACTCACGACAGCCAGAGGAACGATAGAAACACCTGCGCACCAAAAAGCGATAGCGCCAAAACCAAGAAGTCCTCGCAAAATATGCAAACTTGGACGTGATGTTTGAAAGGCCTGTTTCCCCTGAGAAAGCATGATAGGCAGCAAAATAAGGAAAGCAAAGAAAAAGCGAAAAAAGGTAATCTGCATTGAAGGCAGTCGTGTTCCTGTTAAACGCATAAAAACATCGTTGGAACTGCTTATAAAAGCAACAAGAATAATCCAAAAAACGCCCTGCATATAACCAAGCCGATTAAACCAATTTGTTTTTTGAACACTCGTCATTTTTTCACTCATCAGATCATTGCAATCGCTAGAAACACTCTTATGCCAGATATAAATGTATTTTGTCGAGAAAATTTTAGGAAAGGAAAGAGATAAAATGAAACTTTATTTCGCATGGGCCAACGAAAATGAAGATTTTAATCCAGATATTCATGCTTTGACCGATGGCGAGATATTTTCATTATCTTTAACAGAAAGAGAAGGTGATTTTCCTCTTGCCTCGATTGAAATTTCAAATCCCTATATTGCACCTGTTCAGCCTTTTCAAAAAAAATGGTGCTATATTTCCTGCGATCGAGGAGAAGGAATAGAAGTCCTTTTTAAAGGAAAAATTTGTTCTGTTCCCCATTATCGTCATGGACAAACGGTTGTTCTAAATTTCACAGCTCAACCTTCTGATTGGGAAGAGAGGCTCCAGATTCTTCACCAGAGTCTGAAAGTTTCCCGTTTCTGGGATCCTCTTTTTGTAAGTGAGGAAAACCAGGATGATCCTTTGGAAAGTTTGGAAGCACGCTCGGAACTGTTTTTCTGGTGTCGAAAAACAGGAAGTGTAAAATTATCGGATCTATTTTGGGGATCTCATAAAGTTGATTTTTCAGAAAATCATTTTTATGACGGTCTAAAAATACATATGGGAGAATTGCCTCTTACTGCTCTCCATGTTTCGCTTTCTGTTGAATGGGTCCAAAAATATCGAGGAGAAACCGATCTTTCTCCTCTCTTGCGGTCTCATTTTCGAGACGGCCTTATCAATACGCTTACAGGGGAAGATTTGAAAAAAAAATGGTGGAAAACCGATGAAAAAATAGGGAAATCAGGATACTGGATTTCCAAAAGTGCCTTGAAGGAAGTCAACTCTCATTCGACAGGAGGGCTTAATTTGTATCCCCCTCTTTCTGACCCTATTTGGGTTTCTCCGGAAGATCCAGCCCACGGCAAAGATAAGCCTTCCCAGCCCCAGCAAACACAATTAAAAAGGTCGTGGTTCAAGGTAAAGCTTGTTTTGGGTTGGCTTTATCGACAAAAGCGTTGTGAAAAAATACAGTTCACGCTCAATCATACTCTTCAATTGCCTGAAATTTATGGTCAACGATCCCGAAAACTTAATCTGAAACTGCAAAACGTTACTCTGGCGGATGAAACAGATGTATGGCGTCCTGAGTGGAATTATAGCAAGGGTTTCCGATGCCTTTGTGAGGGCCAGATCTATATTTGTGTCCGAAAACATCGATCTGTAGCAAATTTTGAGGAAGATAAACATCATTGGATGAACATAGGGAAGGAACCAAGAGTTTCTTTTTCTAGTCAGCAGGGGCGTTTCTTCGCGACAGATCGGGGACAAAGAGCCATTGAATATGCAATTGAAATCGCACGCGCTCATCTGGCATCTTCTGCACGTGCTATGGAAATTTCGATCATAGGGCCTATTGAGAATTTTATGGGACTTACGTGCGATCATTCTGTAAAAATTAAGGATATTCGTCTTCCTGGGGGGAAAATATGGGGAAAAGTTAAAGCATTAAAGTTATTTATGGACGGCTCAACGGGAAAGCAGTGGGGGGAAGTTACCCTGGGAGTTTCTGTTGGAGCAGGGAATCCCATAGAAAAGTCAGCGGAAATATCTTGTTCGTCTTATGGTATTGATTATGCTGAGCTCCATTATCATGCTGATATAGCTAAAA
>BBVC01000033.1 GCA_001192655.1 Caedimonas varicaedens | reverse complement strand
TATGTTGTTAGCTATATTTTAAGGGGAGACTCTCCTTCAGGAATTGAATATCACTTACCTCAAAACCAGGAAAATCAGACAAGATGGATTCACCCTCAATCTTTGACGGCAAGGGATTTAATTCAGGAAATCGCCATTGCGTATCCTGCATCCCAGCAAAATCAGCACCTTTTGCGCACCCAATATCCGTTAAGTCATAATATTGAAGCTGTTCTTAAAGAAATCCCAACAACAATCCATATGCGTCTTTTGGACTTAAGACCTTTGGGGACACTGACAGAATATATGCAGGTGGATATTCTTTATCCCTGGTCTTCCCCAAAGCAAATTGATTTGGCAAACATCTAGCCTAACTTTTGAAGGAAAATATAAATGAGTATTGATCGTGGCATTCGTGCATGTCAGTTGACACCCTATGCGGCAGGAGAATTAGTTCCTGTTCCTGATTGTGATATTCGTGAAGAAGGTATTCTTTCAACATTCCATCGTCAGGGAAAAATTAGAGTAGAGTTTGTGGGAAAAAAGGATTTTCCTAAGTCTATTATTCTGCGAGCTCGTGTGAAGACTCTTCCCATCGAAAACAGATCTACCCAAGCCCAACTCATCGTTAATAAAATTGTTATGACTCCAGCGCCTTATTATGGGATGGAATCCTTGTTCCCCGACGATGAAGTTCTTGCTCAGCTTAGCTTGTATAGAGGAGTTGAGCTTTATTTCACAGGATACGGAGTGTTTAATGACAAGTATTTTCAGGGAGACGAATTTCAGGAAATAAAATTGGTTCTTACACCCGATAAAATTGTTTTGAGAAAGGAATTCCGGGTACAAACAGCGCCACATTTACTTCAGAAGAATATCAGAAATGACGCTGGTGAGTGGATTATTACATCGCCCTATGGTCAAGAAAAAAGAGAAAGCACACCCATTATGGGTTATGGGGGGTTTTATAAAACAGGTATCGACATTGATAAAATACAACCTGTTTTTGCAGTCCTCAGTTCTGTGAGAGACGACACACGCGTGAAACTTTATTCCTTGCTGCATTTAGAACAAGAACGCATCATACCACCTGACGGGGGTATAAAGGGGGGCTCTCATTGGTATTTTACAGAAGGGTTACCATCTGACCAATATATCTCTCTTGGCGACTCCATTCGAAGAGGACGTGCCAGAATTACGCTTCAACATCTTCTCACCAAGGAAGAGATCACTTACGTCTCAAAAGATTATCAACAGCCAAATCGCAAGGGTGAAGACATCGATATTATCTTTATGCCGCAACTTAACGAAGAGAGAAAATAATGCCTATCATTTATCGTCACCAAAAGAATGCCCCCCTCACTTCAGATGAAATCGACGGGAATTTTGAAGAACTTCTCAAACGAGTTGAAGCCCTGGAAGAAACACCAAATCCGTCAGAAGGTATTGGAAAAATTGAACAAAAAGGAGATATTCTTTACATTTCAGGAAATCAGGGGACTTTTTTCGGCCAGTTTAAACTTCCTGCACTGTCTTATAATTTGCGAGGACGATGGGAGCCAAATACACCTTATGCTCTTTATGACGTTGTTGTTATGGATGCCAAAACATGGGTCTGTGTTAGGGCTCATGACAGTGTGCCTGAATTTGAACAAGAAAGCTGGAAAATTCTGGTTGATGTTTCTGACATGCTCGCAGACTTGTCCATACCTGGCGAGCTTCCTGTTTTTACAGAAGACGATGATTTGCCTGATCCCGAAGAAGGAAAGGTTGGATTCTATATAAAGTCAAGGAAAATACGCTTGATTTATGGAGATGGTCAGTCCTGGCGGACCTTTCAGGATATCAATCTTATTGAGAAAGGAGAGGAAAATGCTCAGTGAAGAGGATAAGAGGCTTTATGACTTGGATGTTTTGGCGCGGACTATTTATGGGGAAGCAAGAGGTGAATTCAATCGAACAGATGGTGGTCTTGGTGCTCTTATGGCGATTGCAAATGTTATTGTGAATCGTACGAAATTTCCTCAGCGTTTTGGAAAAAGCATCAGCGAGATATGTTTGAAACCCCATCAGTTTTCCTGCTGGAATGCGAATGATGCTAACTATCAAATGATTACATCTGTGCAATTGGGAGATAATCATATTTTTGATTTATGCTGGAACGTTGCAGAAAACATTTACCAAGGAAAATGGCCTGATTTAACACATGGAAGTGACCATTATTACGCTTCCTGGCTTTCCTATACACCTGCTTGGGTTAAAGGTGTAAAACCACAAGCTTGCATAGGGCAACATATATTTTTTAAACTTCATGCTTAGGAAAGGTATTCATGATGGTAGCACCTGTTATTGCTGCGGCTGTTGCTTTAGCCGAAATGACTCCCCTGATTTCAAAATGGCTTTCAAATTCTGAAGAATCTGTTGTCGGTACTCAAAAAATTGCACAACAGGTAGTAGAGCTTGCCAAAAAGGTGACACATGCAGATCATCCCATGGCTGCCGTTCAAGCGCTGACTGATGATCCCAAGCTATTTATTCAATATCAACAAGCGTTGACAACAATGAATCATGAGATAGAACGCTCTTATCTTCAAGACCGCATAAACTCGCGTGATCGTGATGCCGCCCTTATTGCCGCTGGCCGCAGTAATACACGTGCAGATATTATGGTCATGTCTGCGGCAGCGGGGCTTCTTTTTTGCCTTATTGCGCTTGGATACTATCAGGGAGAATTGCCCGGAGAAGCGGTAGGAATTATTTCAACAATTGCCGGGATTTTCGGGGCTTGTCTTAAAGATGCCTACGCTTTTGAATTTGGTTCGTCACGAGGAAGCAAAAACAAGGATTTGGTTTCCTTACTGGGAACCAGAGGAAATCATTCCTTGTGATCTTCTGATATATTTTGTGAGCCAGAAAAAATCGAATTAATATACCTGAGGTTATGTTTTTTGCCCGATATAGATAAAACTCTCCCTGTCTGCACAGAGAGAGTTCAACCTAATCATCGCGGTGAACGCGCTCTTCTTTCTCGTGCCGTTCCTGGGCTTCCAAACTAAGTGTCGCAATAGGCCGAGCTTCTAGGCGTGGCAGACCAATCGCGTCGCCTGCCTCCTCACAATAACCGTAGGTTCCGTCTTCAATTCGCATCAACGCATCATCAATTTTATTGATCAGTTTACGCCCGCGATCACGCGTACGTAATTCAATCGCGCGATCAGTTTCAGCCGAGGCACGATCTGCAACATCAGGTTCATTATGGGTTTCTTCCTGAAGATGGTGTAGTGTCTCGACGAAATCTTTCAGAAGTTCAGATTTCCATAATAGTAATTTTTGACGAAAATATTCCAAATGGAGATCACACATATACTCTTCATCTTCCGAAGGTTTATAGCCAGCAGGAAGAGTAATGTTTTTTTGTAAAACAACAATATTCTCTTTGGTATTTTCATTTGTCATGTGGAATGTCCTATCCTGTCTTATTTGAAGTGCTTTTATATCATCTTATCAATTGCTCGTAAATCAGACTCTAAAAAAATAAAACTATTTCTTTATAATTGGATGGTTGATTCGTAAGTCTATTATTTTTTTAGGCAGTCGTATGAGTGAGGAAATAGAAAAAATGTTTTTCAATCTTTTATCGTTGTGCAGTTTTAGTAAATTACACTAAACTTCAGAGTGAAAAGATAAAAAACAGGGAACGGAAAACAGGATAATAATAATGATCCGTACGCTTAGTGTATTTTTTTTGTTTTTCTTTTATTATTCCTCAAATATCAACGCACAGGAATTGAGTGAAAATTTCCTGGTGCATGATATTTTACAAAAGAACGATCAAGACGCAGATCTTCATTTCAGAATGGATGCAACAGATCGGAAAGTCCTTCAATTCTATAGAGATCGCGATTTTCAGCCTGTATGGTTTCAGGGTTCACGCTTGAATTCTGCGGGTCAATATGCTCTTCAAACCCTTAAAAATGCCGGCCAGGAAGGCCTTAACCCGCAAGATTATCATCTTGTATTAAGAAATTTTTTGTTTCTCGAATTGCATCTTCTTTCTCCTGAAAAAGTGGCAGAATATGAGACGCTTTTAACGAAATATATTATTTTTTACATTAAAGATTTAGACGGAGAACGCCTCAATCCCCAGAAGATCAGTAAACAGCTTTATATTAAGGTCGATATGGTAGACCCTTATGAGATCCTGAGTAATGGAATGAAAGAAGACCCATCAGGAAAATGGCTTACGGAACTGACAGTACATCATCCTGAATATCAGCAACTCAAAGAGGTTTTAGCGCGCTATCGGAACATTGAGCAAAAAGGAGAATGGACACCTTTAAAGCTTCCTGAAAACCAGAAAATAACATTGGGAACAAATGATGCTTTTGTAGAAGCTCTGAAGACACGTCTTATACTTGAAGGTTATTTAAAAGAAGGAACGAATAACAGTGTCTTTGATTCATCAATTGAGCAAGCATTAAAAGAGTTTCAACATTATCACGGACTTGAAGCTGATGGCAGACTCGGTAAGGAAACGCTGGTTGCCCTGAATGTTTCTGTAAAAGACCGGATTGACCAGATTTTGCTGTCAATGGAACGTTGGCGTTGGTTGCCCGAAAATAAAGGTGAGCATTATATTCTGGTTAATATTGCGGGATATTATCTACAGGCATTCGAGAATGAGAAAAAAATTCTACAGATGCCTGTTATTATTGGACGAAATTATCGACAAACCCCTGTTTTTTCTTCAAAGATTGATTTCGTTCGATTTAATCCTTCCTGGTACGTTCCCCACAGTATTGCTGTCAAAGATAAATTACCTTTGTTGAGATCTGATCCATCCTATTTTAATACAAAAGGATATCATATTTATGATGAGTCTGGAGAAGCAGTGAATCCTGAAGAGGTTGACTGGTCAGACGTAGACAGTTCTTCTTTCGATTATCGGATTGTTCAAGATCCAGGCAGCGCCAACGCTCTTGGGAAACTATTTTTTCATATTAACACTCCCTTTGATGTCTTTTTGCATGGTACACCTGATGTAGACCTCTTCAAAAAAGAGAAGAGATCATTCAGTTCCGGTTGCATTCGGGTTTTTGATCCCGTGTCTCTGGCTTTTTTTCTCTTGAATAACCCTGAAAAATGGTCGCAGGAAACAATCATTCAGGTCACGCAAGGCAATCAGACCCAAACTCTTCCCCTGGAACACCCTGTCAATATCTATGTCACTTACCAGACAGTATGGATTGATGACCAAAATCAGCCTTATTTTGTTGAAGATATTTATCAGCAAGATAAAGCGATCAAAAAGGTGTTTGAGAGGAGAAAAACTGTATTTTAGGGTAGGTTTTTCCTGACGGCTATGAAACAATCCCCTTTCTTCCAATCTGAACATCATTTGAAAAGTTCTTTCAAATATGCTCTAAATACAGAGAATTTTAGATAACATGAGTCAGTCTATGAAATTTCAACGCTTCTTTCATTTTGTTTGTTTCGCAAAGCTTAGACTTCTTTTGTTTTTTTTGTGTACGATAACTGTCGAAAGTGCAGAACTTGTTCCTGAACTAAAGCAAAAAGACTCTCTCTCTTCCCAAGATATAGCAACATTTTTTTCCTACGTTACAGATCGCTTGCGACGAGAATATGTTGAACCTGTGACGAACGAAAAATTGCTTGATGGAGCTCTCAATGGAATGCTTTCAGGGCTTGACCCCCATTCTACCTACCTCGATTCTAAGCATTTTGAAGAAGTTAAAAAGCAGACCCAAGGCAAATATGGAGGACTGGGCATTGAAGTCATGATGGAAAACAGCCTGGTGCGTGTTATCTCTGCGATCCCTGATACACCTGCAGCAAAAGCAGGCATGCAAGCTGGCGATTACATCGTGATGATTAATAATGAACCTGTTCTGGGACTAAGTCTTTTCGAGGCAGCGGAAAAGCTGAGAGGAAACCCTCGTACAACTGTGAAACTAACGATTCGGCGTCATAAGACAGACCAATTTGACCTTGTGATCACACGCGAGGACATCAATATCAAGCCTGTTGATTGGAAAATAGAGGGAGAAATAGGGTATATTCGTATCAAGACATTCAATAAGGAAACGACCCTGGCGCTTCACAAAAGCATCAAGGAAATGAGTGCCAAGTTAGGTAGTAAGCTGAAAGGTTTCATTATTGATCTTCGCAATAATCCTGGGGGTCTTCTGGATCAAGCTGTTTCAGTAAGTGATGCTTTTTTGAATCAAAGAGAGATTGTCTCTATTCGGGGGCGTGGCACTCAAAAAATAACTCGTTTTGAGGCAACATCGGGTGATTCTATCAATGGATTTCCTCTCGTCGTGCTGATTAATGGCGGCAGTGCGTCGGCGTCAGAGATTGTTGCGGGAGCACTTCAGGATCATCATCGTGCTATTATCGTCGGAACCAAATCGTTCGGAAAAGGATCTGTGCAAACAGTCCTTCCTCTCACCAATGGCGGTGCTATAAAATTCACTACAGCGCTTTATTATACGCCTTCTGGCAGAGCAATTCAAAAACAGGGCATTATACCTGATGTGGTGGTAGAGCAGCTGGTAGATCTTCAAACGATTAAAGAAGATGCACGTTTCAGGGAATCAAGCTTTTCAACAGCGCTTGATTTAGAGAACCTAAAAAATTCAACAACTCCCGCAAGTGATCCGTCTACAAAAATAAATCTTCCCCCAAAAGAAAAGAAAAATGAGTTGAAAGAAGATTATAAGGAGTCAACAACCTCAGATCTAAAAAAGAATGCTCTTCTCAAACCGCTCAAGGATTATCAACTTGAACAGGCCTTAAATGTAATAAGGGTGATGGCTCTTTTAGAACAAGGTGATGGAGTGCCGAAATTGAAAGAAAATCTGTCAAAAATGGAGCCAATGAATGCATCTGGAAAATGAGCGGGTATTTCGTTCCCCCAAACATCCTGTCTTTCATAAAGGAAGTATAGCTTTATATATCGGTTCTTTAGGTAGCGTTCTTCTTGTCTTGTTGGGGGTCTCTTTTTTTTCCCACAGATATGAAACTGTCCATCAACTTTCTTCACCTATACATGAAAAGGTCGTTGTATCGTTATCTCAATCTGTCAAGCCTTTGATTCTTCCCGCTCTTCCTATAGCTAAAAACCTTTAAAATGGTTATATTATGGATAATTTTTAAGAGGATTATTCCATGACCTATTCATTAGATTTTAGACTTCGTGTTTTATCTGTAAAAAAGAAGAAAAATTTGAGTTTTGCTGAAACGGCGGATCTCTTTGGTGTTGGAGTGACCAGTCTTGTCAGATGGGTCAAGAAGCCTGAGCCTCAGACACATCGTCAT
>BBVC01000032.1 GCA_001192655.1 Caedimonas varicaedens | reverse complement strand
TTTTTACAGATAAAACACGAAGTCTAAAATCTAATGAATAGGTCATGGAATAATCCTCTTAAAAATTATCCATAATATAACCATTTTAAAGGTTTTTAGCTATATTTCAGGATAATAAAATATGACCGTTTTATATGTTGTTAGCTATATTTGATAGCCTTCCTTCATGTTCGCAAAAACAATGGAATTGCTTGCCGTATCCGCTGTCAGGCTGGGCATATCGTCAACGATGACGACTTTGTATCCCAAAAGCGTAGAGATCGGCTCAGTTCCCAATCCTGGATGCCATAGATACAAACCATTTTTATCCTTTAATTTTCGAGCCGCTGCGTGTGCTGAAGGCGACATCAGCCAAACAGCTCCTTTTTGATACTCTGCCTTCATAGCATGTATAGCTTCAACGAGAATATCTTCAGGATTTGCTTCCGCAAAAGCTCCTTTCTTGCCTGTGATAAGGTGTTCAATTTTCCCCCATTCTAACCCCCCCCGGACTACAGTCTCATAGGCTAGAAAACCTTTCGGTTTATTCTCACCATTGCCATCCAGAAAAGCTTTATTTTCAACTTGAGCCATTTTGGTTGAAATGCGATTAGAGAGCCATTCTTCTACATTAACCCGCGCATCATCCAAAAGTTTTTGAGTTGCTCTTGGTTTAGCATAAAGCTCATGAACAGGAATGCGGATTTTTCCTAATTTAGGAGAGGTTGTTTCTGGCCGGTCTCCTGTCTCAGCGACCCAACCCACTTCTGCTTTATCTTTATCAACTAAAAGATCAACAGCACTGGATGAAATCGTCATAACACTTGCAAGTGCCCGAATGGGAGAAAGGTCAGCAAGCTCACGCCCAATTCTATCTGAAACGATTTGAGGAATGAAATATCCGCCATCAGGATCGCTTCCGGTACTCAACGATTTTGCTTCAAACTGAGAAAGTTTTGATTCATCTCCCTTACGAATATAATGAAAGAAGGCAGACTTGCGTTCCTGCTCAGCAAAAGAAAGCGATCCCTCACTATCTTCAAAAGCAGGTCTTTTAAAAGAAAGCTGAAGTTTATTTAATTGATCATACGTACGATCGACTTCCGCGTTTAAACGAGAAAGTTTCTGCTCTATCAGGTTATCGACTTTCCCTGTTTTCTCAAGAGAATGTAATCTTGCATCATTAATGGATTTAAATTCTTCAAAAGCACAAGAAAGCTCATTAACAGCATCACGAACTGTTTCCATAGGGGATCCTCCGATTAAGTAAATTTTTAGAGAAAAATCAAGATTTTAAGATATGAACGGTTTGCTTGATACGCTGAATTAATTGTTCCTCATCATTATTTCCTCCCCTTGCTTTCAGATTGATAATTTTTGCGGCTCTATTCGCTGGAAAAGTGACCAGTGAAATTTCAAATAGATTTAATTGAGTCAAATAGCGCTCTTTTGGATTTTTTCCTTTTACAGCTTGAATCACTCGATAACCAATGGAAAGACCATCAAGAACGCGCTCTTTCATCAGCGCATAAGCTTCCTGAGCCCGTCTGAGATCCAAAACCAGGCGCCCTTTCACGAATAAGCCCCTATTATCTTCACGAATTTCCTCCCAAACGCCGATAGGTTCCAGGACATCATGTTGCCAAAGCATTTTGGGGAATTCTCCTTGTGAAAACATCGTTGCAAGAGACTTTAAAAAAGCCCCTTTCATAACTCGATCTCCTTGATCATCCAGTTCATTAAAAACACTGGCATAACCACTAAAAGTACCCAAGGGATCACAGGTTTTAATTGAAAAGGGCGCTGAACATTTACGAAATGAAGTTGTCATAACCAGTTCTCCTTCAGTGGATTAAGGACATCCCCTCCTTCTAAAGGTGCATATCCTACAGCCCTGCGTTTCTCATTCAAGGTTAGGAAAGGAGCATTTGCGATTTTCGCCCAAGCCTCTTCCCTGCGTTGTGCAAGAGCGGGGATTTTATCAATATCGTAGGAAAGCTTTAGATTTCTTTCAAATTGAGGCGCAAGCCACAAGTTAATTTCATCTGTCAGATGATCAAGAAGAGGAAGAATCGTATCTTCCCATAAATGGAATCTTGCTTCCTTGTAATTGGAAAATGTTGCATCTCCTGGAACACCTACAAGCATAGGCGGGACACCATAAGACTGAGAAATCTCTCGAGCAGAAAGGTTTTTTCCCTTAATAAAATCAAGGTCTTTTGGTGAAAGCCCCATCTCTTTCCACTGAAAGTCTCCTTCAAGCACCAGAACTCGGCCTGCGTTCAGCTCACCTTCATACAGTGACCTGACATCCTGCCGAAGCTCTTCCCGTTGTTCCTGTGTCAGATGATGGCTTTCATTTTGTCCTATAATAAGGGCACCAGAAGGCCGACCTCCATTTTGAAGTAATGCCAAATTATGGCCAGCTACAGCATTATGTTGATCGATTGAACACGCTGCAGCCTCGATGGGACTCATGCCATACCAGTCATTCAGGGGATGGAAAAGTTTTAAATGCAGAACATTACCCCGATGATTTAAGGAATCGCCACGCAAAATACGTTTCATTCCACTGACTGTATATTCATAAGCATGGGGTATGCCTGCTGTACCTGGAATGACCTTCACGCGATCAGGCCTTAAAGGGTAAAGCTCGGCAGGTTTACCATCAAGACCTCGCACAACTTCTATGTATAGCTAACAACATA
>BBVC01000031.1 GCA_001192655.1 Caedimonas varicaedens | reverse complement strand
TATGTTGTTAGCTATAAATTAATGGTGATTGTTGGACGACCTCCACTCGGTGGATTCTGTTGAATAACCTCAACGACACCCATTTCTGCCAGAGCGTCCAAGGCTTCCTCAAAGACACGCTTGTCTAACCGCTTCATGGCATGAGAAGCGCGAAGCTGACTTTTTGAAATGGTTTTGGCTGATTTGATAAGATCAAACATTTTCTGGTGCGCGTCCGAGAAGAACGTTTTACCAAAATGCTCTTCCAGCAAGGCGCAAGCTGTATCATAGCAATAAATCGCTACAGAAGCCGCCCACTGTGCGCCTGTGTCCGTCACTTCTCCCTTCTCGTTCATGGTCAAAAGAAGAAGCTTGTTGAAATTCTCAGGAATACGCGCCAACAAGAATTTCACATAATTGTCAGGCAACGTATCAGGAAGGGGCATACTGTTCACAAGCCCTTCGTAAAAGTGAAGCAAGTCAAACCGATTGTTCTTTTCATAAAGCTCAAAAAGACTAGACGGAGCTTTAATATTCAGGAGTTCAGGAGGAACAAAGCTTTCTGCTTTGGATAAATCGTACGCACTAATACCCCAGCTATTGTTCACATCATGGAACACCAGCATCCGACCCAAGAGACCATCCGTAATATCGTCTTCCCGAATATTCTGAAATATCGCAGGCGTTCCTAAAAAACAGGAATTTAAGAAAGGCTCTTCAATCACAGCCCCATTTTCGCTCTTGGAATTCTGGCACGTATACCGATCCCCCGAGTACACGAGCTTCAACGCTGTCTTGAGCTTCTTAAAATGTTCACTCGTGTTCCGACCGCTAAAAGCTCCGAACCATTGCGCGGCTTCGTCAGTTATCATAAGAAGAGGATTGGTTTGGGTGATCTTCTTTTCAAACCCCTGAACACTCACAAAGTTAGATGCCGTGTAAGCTCCCAGCTTTTGGTAGTCCATATATTTAAAAATGTTTCGCGCGACTGTTTCTTTTCCACCACCTGTGCGACATATAAGAAGTGTGTAAAAGTTTGTCCTCTTTCCGCGACATATTCCAATCGGACGCATCATATGACCTGCACAATTAATCGTGGCACCTAACGCAAGGTGGGGAAGGAAAGGTTTGCAGTTGGAAGTAAAAAAAGAATAAATACTTGCGAGAATCGGGAAATGAGACACATCTAAAATATTAAATTTTCCATATTCGCGGAAATTTGACCACATATTGAGCTTTGCCGTTACACCAGTTTTGCCTTCCGTTACACCCATTTGACTATTTTTTGAGTCAAAATCATGTATCGTTACAGGTGTTACACCCCTATTTTCATGTAACGTTACACCCTCATTATCCGATTTTTGATCGTCTTGGATGTAACGCTGACCTGTTTTTTGGTCTTCTGAACGCTTAGTGAAAGAAAGTTCATAAGTGTTCTGGGTGCTATTACGAGCAAGATCACCGCGATCATAAAGCCTTTTAATAACCACCCGAACGTTGCTTTGCTCTTTCTCTGTTTTCTTCCCAATCCCAAAAGCAATTTCTCTTGGAAGACAAGGCTGACCCACTTCCTTTAAAAACTGCAAGATTTGATCGGAAACGGACAGAGAGGAATCAACGCCCGTCACTACGGAATGAAGAGAAATTAAAGTTTCCCCAGGGTGATAATCTGCCTTATGGAACAGCGTTCCCAGCGTAATACCCTTGTCTTCCTTGAAGTTTTTCCAGTATTGGGCGAGGTCACGCGCTCCTGCATATTTGCTTCCTGTGGACGACCATTCGTTCCATAGCTCGAACCCTTCAGAAACGCCCAATCCCGCATGAATCGCCATCCCAACTTGAATCCAGTCGTGATACCCACAATCCGCAGAAACGTTAAGAAGTGCCTGCTGTACATGGTATTTCGTGATAAATAATTCAGGATGTAAAAAGCCACCTGTTTTAACAATCGATTCAGGTGTCATACCTTCCCGAACACAAGGAATATCGTAAATCTTGGAAGGAATTGGGCATCCTTCGTCCAGCTCTTCCAAGTTAGAACCAAGCTTTTGCTTCAGGTATTCCTTCAACACAGGAAAGAAACGACCACGATAATCTTCAGGTGATATAGCTTCATAAAAAGGAATCACAAGGCGGTATCGAGGAGCTTCTTCAGAATGAGAGAAAGTCGTGTATCCCACATAGCTATAACCATTTAAGGCAGAAGCCGCTTTCTTAAGTGTCACCGCTTCCTTGCTCTTCCCATCAAAATCAAGGACAACACCTGACATGCTATGAACCGATTCATTGCTCCGTGTGGTCTTCTCTTTATAGATGTTCATGGAAAAAGCAGGCACTGTATGCTTTTCTACAGCCGTTTGATGCTGACTGAATTTGCTGGAGAACAAAGCCCAGTCCGTCTTATAAGGCGTAGGCTTATTATCTCTAATGTGTTCAAAATAGCTCCAGCGGATTTCAGGCAGAATCATTAGTAGCTCCCGCTCTGAATGGCTGAAATGATGGATTGCTGGGCTTCTGCAAGCTCCGCTAGATTGGGATGAATATATCCAGCCGTGACAGAGCGGCCACGGGAATGACCGACTAAATCTTGCAACGTAAAGGGAGAAACCTTGATCCGATTACCAACCGTCACAAACGTATGGCGTAAGCTGTGGATGGTCAATTTTTCACCATCTGTATTAAAACCAGCCTGCTTCATAATGAGACGCCAAAAATGAATCAGCGTAAAATAATTATAGGGAGCATTGGCATCTCTCAGGGATTTGAAAACGTATCCCGTAGATGAAGTGGTTTGTAATCTCAGAAAAATTTCACGCAACGCACCAGAAATAGGAACAACTCGTTGCTTTTTAGTCTTTGTTTTACGAAGCTTGAAATAGCCGTTTTCTAAAGAAATATCATTCCATTGAAGCTCTAAAATCTCAGTAACTCGACAACCTGTGTACATAAGAATATGTAAAATTGACGAATCAGTGGAATCCTTTTGAAGCCCAAAATCAGTTTGCGTTTCAAGTTTCTGAACGTCAGCAGAATAAAAGTATCTTTCTTTGCCTTCGCCCTTTCCTTTCAGCCAATTATCTGAATTCAAAACGGCAACAGGGTAGCCCATTTTGAAGCCATATTGGAACGCTACATGTATGAGATTCTGTAAGCACTTCACTCGAGAATATTTTGCCATTAATGGCAGACAAACTTGATTAATCGTAACGTCTGTTAATTCTGAGATTTGAAAGCTTCCAATGGTTTCAGAACCTAAGGCAACCCAAGCTTTCTTATAGACGTTCATTGTCGATTCTTCTAAGGCATGAGTGCCAGATGATCTAAATTGGAAAAACTCTTCAACCAGTTGATTAACTGTAATATTTTTGTTTTTTTCTTCTTTTTTCTTAACCAGAGGAACAACGCCCTTTTGAAGATCAACATATACCTGAAGAGCCATTTTTCGGGCATCTTCTAGACTCATAAACGGATATCTTCCGAGAAGTATTTTTTGTTTAAACGCTCTCACAAACCAAGACTGTGTTCCTCGTGGATTGGTAACAAACTCAAGCCCTGGGACTTTCGCATCTTTCAAAGAAAAAATACGCGCCTTTGGCTTCGCTTTTTCGATCATAGATTGTGTCAAAATTACTCGTTGCATCATTTTCCTCCTTACTGTGACTTTTATGCAAATTGTGTAAAATTTGTGTAAAATTTTACCCCATAAAAGAGTACAGCATTCCTAGATTCTGTGATAAAAAGAGTGATGTTGCTTGTGCCAAATTTGTGTAAAATTCGATTCCGCTCAAAATAGAGGCCTTGTGATCTGCGCCTATTTCGCCATTTGCCAACATATGTCAAGATGGTTATTAAAAATACAGGGACAGAGCCAGAGAATTTGCCCGCAGAACGCAAGATTGATTCAGTTAAAACAGAAATAAAAGCAGTAAGAACTCAAATGGTTAATCACGATACAAGCAAAAATAAAATTAATGGCAAGAATGGTAAGAACAAATGATTCTCTTTCTGTGTCTATTGACTTTGAGAAGAAGTGGCGCAAGGATAGAGGAAGGAAGGGAAAGAGTAAATGATAGGTAGATAAGATGATTACAGCATTTCAAGCGGCGAAGAAATTATGCTCATTAAGTTATTGGAGCATAAGCAATTTACGCTTGCAAAAACTCATGTATCTTTGTCATATGTTTCATCTCGGTAAAAACGATGATTATTTAATAGAAGAGCCGTTTGAAGCTTGGCAATATGGGCCTGTAAATCCCGAGGTTTATCAAAAGGCGAATATTTTTTCCAATCGTCCTGTTTTAAATGTATTTTATGGGACTAAAACAATTTCGAATGATGATCCTATCGCTGGGCAAGAGTCTATCTTGATTGAAAAAGTTTACAGAAAATATCGCCCTTACAGCACAAATAATCTTGTGGCTCTTACACATCTTGCGGATGGTGCTTGGGAAAAGACTTATCGCCGATCTTTATATCATGCTGAAATAAACAATTGCGATATACTTCAAGAATATAAAGATTTTTTTATTGATGAACAAATTTAGAAAAGAGTCTACGTTAAGAAATTATAGCAGCGCATTGAAGGAGTTGCTCTATGGAGTGTGGATTAAATTTCTCCAAACTCTGTTTTTCTTTTTTTTATTATCATTGTTTTTTATTGATTTATTAATCTTTCCCCATTTAAAAGACTGGTCTTCTCTTTCTTTATTGATTATAGAAATGATATTACTTCTTTTTATGGGGAGAATCTGTCATATAGATTACCTTGAAGTGCTGACGGATAAAATTATTGCTTACAATAAAGACCAATAACATCATTGGCTTATGACAATTATAATCATAATTCCCCACATTCTCTAAAAATGCTATGATTTCTTAAATTTACTAAATGACTCCATCTATGAATAAACTCATCATTTTATCTGTTCTTGCTCTTTCCTCCTGCACGTATGAACTTGGAAAGTTTGCTGTGAAAGAAGCGGAGCATCTTGCTGAAGAAGCTATTGAAGAGTTTGCAACAGAATTTGAACATGAGCGGGAACATGGTAAGCATTGTGAGTGTGGAGCGAGGATTGGACAGGATGCGCATTAATAGTTTTTTATCGTGATTTTTTTTGTGTATGATGTTGCAGAACAACCAAACAAAGGAACAGAAATAAAATGAACATTGCAGAAAAATTCCAACCACAACATATGTCATCTGCCGACAGAAATGAAAGGCTTTACAATGGATTACTTTCGTTAGGATTGGTTGCAACGCCTGTCATCCAAGGTGGTGAAATAACAGGCGTGCATGTAAGTGCTGATCTTCCTAAGCTACATACGTCCTCCATCACGAGCATTAGTGAACCAATGCAAGGCTCTTAGATTGGATGGATAATAGAGGAGCGCATGACGCCACTCCTCTATCATTTGTATTTACTGTTCTATTTTTACAGGAAACTTAAATGCTCGCAAACCGAAGTCGTGAGCATCAAGGCGTTTCCCATTACGAAGAGTAATAAATCGGCGGTAAATATATTCTTTTACCGCTTCTTCTATTTTCTTTTTCATGTCGACAAGTTCCTTCGAGCGCAAAAATGCGCTTGATAGAGTTAAGGGAACTTGATAAAGATATGAAAGTTTGCTACTGTGAAGATACAAACTGAATGTAAGTTCCCAAACAACCATTCTGTGGGTGACGTAGTTGAAATCTATGTCACCTATTCATTTTTCCTTTATAACAAGATATTTCAAACACCGCAACACAATCGCGCGAGAATCAGTGTATAACTTTGTCTTGGCTACTCTACCACCATGTCAATCATTTCTTTCATTTCCCGTGCATTTATGACGCGATTGATGCTACATTTTATTTGGCAATAGCCAACACTTGCTTATTACGATCGCAAGTGCTGTCAATCAATTCCCAATTCTCATAAAAACTGTTAGAATTGCTTATTATTTTTGAGAAACTGGCTTATACATGAACTATCTTTCAGGCTATACCGATCCTTTTATGTCACCTGTGAGCGGGAAGCTCATTATTCCATTTAGTCATGTTCTTCTGGGTGACGATCAGAACCATTCCTTTTTTTCACCCACTATTTTACAAGATAATTTGCCAGATTTACAGAGTTCTCATATTTGGCTAGGCATTCCACAGGTTCAGGAAGATCAAACCATTCTTTCAAGACCGATGCCTTTTGATTTGAATACTGTTGTTCCAACGCCCGCAACGCCTCCAGCATTACCTTATCCCGTTTTAACGAAACTTGCTGTTGCCAATCCTGACGTGCCTGATGATCAACACTACACAACCTTTGCCTATGCTCAACCTAATGAGGATTATGCTTATGGCGGTGAGCCATTCGTGGCTTTAGGTCAATATGGCGATAAGAAGTTGCCACATGCTCAAACTTTGAACGAGCTTTATAATATTGCCCTGACGCCCAACATTCTAAAACTTTCTCTTCAATTACCTGATCCTCTTCATCCTGAAAATCTGCCTTTTGGCAAGATAGAGATTGCCATTCCTGGCATTGATTTCCTGACGCTTGCAGACTTGGAAATAGCGGAAGTGGTGATTTTTGAAAACATTGGTCAAAGTATCATAGGAGCGGTTTCAGGCAAGGTAATTGAAGTAATTCCTGATCCTGAACATCCTGACAAAAAGATTAAAAAGATTGAGACCACGTTTCAGGATAATGCGGTTTTCCCCGGCAATATTTCCATCACGATTCCTATGGGAGGAGACGATCAAAGACCCGATCCTACGCCTGAACAGCCTGTCGTTGGCATGTTTCGCTACAATAGCGACACGAATTACTTTGAGGGCGGATATAATGACGGCTGGAAAAAGATGTATGGAGAAGCAAAGCCGACCTATATCACCGACACATTTGGCGATCGTGACAATTTTTATATCGGCACACAGTGTGGAACGTTTGCGGATGGAGGTAGCGCCTCACGAAATGTTGCTATTGGCCTCAACGTGCTTTCCTCACCTACAAATGAATCTGATTCGCATGCTAATCCTATTGAGAATGTGGCGGTTGGTTATAACGCTTTGAAGAATTGCGGTAACGCTGTGGGAGTGAGTGCGGCGCGTTACAATGTGGCGGTTGGTTTTTCGTCTCAAGAATTTTCGTCAGGAGATTACAATGTGAGCTTGGGACACCAAGCTTTGCAATATTGTGGTTTCGTCAAAAACTCTGTTGCCATAGGACAAAATGCTCTTTCTCGATCTGGTGTTGGTCCTGGAATTTGGTCCATGCTTTCTCCTGGTGGGAATCATGTAGCGATTGGACAAAGTACACTTGAGAACATGTTCAAAGGGGAGCATAACGTTGCGATTGGCGCAAATGCCCTTCAGTATCCTGCAAACATTGATACCCTTGGGATTCCTTTGTCTGGATATATTGACGGTTCTGTGGCGATTGGCTATTGCGCTTTACAAGGGAATTCTCTTGAAAGATTTCAAACAGTTACAGATGGCTCTGTCGCCATCGGTGCTTATGCTGGAGCTAATTACGCGCCTTTTGCGGCAAAGCCACTGGGATCGCCTAATGTTTTCATTGGATATTCTGCCGCGAGAATGACCAGAAGTGGCAGTTCCAATATTGCCATTGGCTATCGCACACTTTTTTACCTGAATGCAGACTCGACCAATCCTTTGACGGCTGAATCCAGGCACATTGCTATAGGAGACAGAGCTTCTTTAAATTTTACGACTTCTCATTCGTGGCTCACACAACATCCGAATCTTGCCATCGGTGTTGATGCTTTGGGAAGCAATAGCACAGGAAGAGGAAATATTGCCATTGGAGACAGTGCGCTTTCTTCGGTCACAGGATCAAATGTGCCTTTGGTGGGAAAGGGAGGAGATTTTTGTATTGGCTTGGGATACCAAGCGGACACGGGCGGGCAAGATTCAGGAACGCTTGTCAATGCCATTGCTATTGGCGCGTATGCCAAGGTTGAGTCTTCCAATTCTATCGTTCTTGGTGGAGCGGATCACGATAATGACGTTTATTATCCTGACGTGGCTATCGGTCACAATAATCCGCAATATTCACTTCATATCAAGAATACAGGACAAGGAGATAAGGCGGTGATTGCTCTTGCTGAAACACATAGCATTCCTTCTTTCCAAGATAAGCATGTGTATTTCTATTCTCAATCTGAGGACGCTTATTTTCGGAGTGACGCATTAGGGTCAAAAAAAATAGGCGTTAAAAGCGTTGGAACAGACCATCAAATCGTGATTGAAGACGATTTTGACGATTCAACACAAAAAAAGATTTCTTTAGCTGAAAATCCTACGATCCCAGGGACAAAATATGTTATGATTCCAGGAGGAAGTCAAGCCGAACGAGACGCAATTTTAGAGCCCAAGGTCGGAATGATTCGTTACACAACTCACTAACATTCAGGATAGCAAAAATGCCTAAAAATATTGATTTTACTTATGAAAAAAATGAAGTTCCATTCACTGCGTTGGCACCGGTTAACAGCGTTGATCCATCTTCAGCGGGTGTTGAGTTTCATGATGGTACTCAATGGCTTCGGTTTCTTCTCAACCAAGACATTTTAGGAACTGATCGCCAGATTGTGATAAGTATTGATCCTGCTACTCAAAAGCCTGTGATTTCCATTTCTCAAAATCCAGTTGTCCCTGGCGACACGGTGATTGATAGTGCAGGATTCCTTACTGTTCCTGTTGGTGTTCAATCTCAGCGCCCAACAGAGCCTAAAGTCGGGATGATTCGCTTTAGTGTTCCAGATCATAATACAATTCTCAGCACACCAACGCTTCCAGGTATCCTAAGTCCTATTGGAACAGGAACAAGTGATACTCAAATTGACTATACAAAGTTTATTGGCACAGAATGGACACTGTCAACTTTTACTGAAAACAGCCAAGGAAAGGCAAGACTTTCTCGTTACAGTCGCGAACAAACAATAAATGTTATGGACTTATCTGCCGTTTCTGAGCTTGATTTCAGCGAGTTGGGTCTCACCTTGCGATGGGCTTCTCCTGCTGATTTGAGTGGTTCAATATCCTGCGACCTCACTTTCAAGTTTGTCTAAAAGTGAGTGATCCTGTAAAAAATCTAGAAGTTTTTGACGGAGAGAGTTGGATTACGCCGTTTTCCATGCCTCCTGATGTGGCATTGATTGATGAAAGGGTCTTTAAAATTGTATGGGATGCGCTAAACGATGATACGGAGATACAATGGCAACAACGATAGTCGTGAGTGGAATAAATCCTGATCTCAAAATATTGGGCGATACACAAAAGTTGATTTTCTCCCCCGAGAACAATCATGGTGCGCTTCAATCTCTGACGCAGTTTATGCCTACGAGTTTGACGGACGAAGTTAGTTCTTATGATTTTTTGAACCATTCCTTTATCGGTTATCGGTTCAAGCAGGTCACGAAACCAAGCTCTATTTTTGGAGATTTTATGCTGGAGAGATTTGGGTATGAGCCTGTCTCGAACTTGCCTATTTTCAACTACTCGGAAGAAAATTCTCGTCTTCGTTTTAATGTGCCTGTTGATTTTGATGCAAGGTCTTCTATTCCCATCACTTTAAGCGGAGATATTGGCGGGTCTGGTTTCACAGATTCTCCCATTCAAACAATTTTTGCTTCTAATCCTGTCTTTCCTGGGACAGCGTCTATGATCTTACCGATAGGTACAACGGCACAAAGACCATCTACGGCTGTTTTTGGCATGATGCGAGCAAATTCTACGCTAAGCACTGTTGAGATGTATACGGGATCAGCTTGGGTTCCGATTAATGCGTCCAATCCTACAGGTGGCACAGTGACCAGTATTACTGCAGGCACAGGATTGAGAGGTGGCACAATTACGTCAAGCGGGACGATTACTTTAGCTGGCACGGGTGTTTTGCCGGGTAGCTATACCAATCTCAATGCAACAGTGGATGCTTATGGACGTATAACATCTGCCAGCAATGGCAGTGTTGTCACCAGTCTAAATATCAATACAGGAACCACAGGAAAGCTCAATATCTCAAGACTGAATGGCTATCCTTCAAATTCCTCTTATTTTTTGCGCGGAGACGGTCAATGGAGTGTTCCTTATATCAATCATCTCAATATTGATAGCAATATGACACTTCAAACCTTTGACCTGACAACTTCTGGCAAGATCAGTGCCACAACAGGAACTCTCCAAGCCAACAATTTGGCGGCGTATAACCAAGTCTCAATAAATGTGCAAAATCCTTTATCTTTTACCAATGTTGATGGTGACCCCATCCGCGTGACAACAAATAGTTCTTCGCATAACATCGTTATAAATAATACGAATCTAGGTGCAATTTCTACAGGGTTTCTCATCCAATATAATGGATCAAATGGCGCAGAGTTTGGGTTTAATTCCAGCACGAACGAAGCTTATATGTGGGCCGCTAATACAGCTACTCTAAAGTTTGGAACGGGTTCAGTAAAACGTATGGATATTGCGAGCAATAGTGCCAAAACAACTTTTTATGAAGGCGGATATCAATGTTATATTCGTCCCTATAGCAACTATTTGGACTTACGGGCAGCCAATGTCTATAATTCTTCGTATTCTACGATCCTTGAATCAAACGCCCTTGGACAAACATCTTCTCTGGTCATGAACGGTGATTTCATGCAGTTCATCAATCCCATGAACACTTTAGGCTTCATCTTTACCGATGAAGACAATGGCAGTATGACCAGCTACGTTGCCTACATTAATGGGTCTGGACAATTTGTTCCTTGTTCTAAAGAGAACAAGCATAGCGTTCGAAAAAAGAAACATAAAGATTATTTAGATAGACTTACTCGTCTTAATATTTATTCTTACGGCTTGAAGTATGACATTTTGAAATCTGATTCACCCAAAAAGAAAGCCCGCAAGCAAAGAAAAATGAATGAGCTTCAAGTGGGTGTGATTGCCGAAGACGTGCTGACACTTTTTGACAATGCTACCAATCAATACAAACCACTGGATGCATCTCAAAACACATTGCCCGATCATATCCCCTCTTTAGGTGTCAATTACAATACGCTTTTGTGTTACACCATTTTAGCCGTTCAGGAAATGACACAACGCCTTGTATCTCTAGAGCAAGAAGTGCGTCAGATTCATTGAATTTCTGTTGTGCAGTCTGTATATTCAAGTGTAGGGGAATTTCAAACAAAATATTGATTTGTTGACTTCATCCCTATTGTTTAATTTTTCATAAAAGGAGACACATATGGCAAGCATTGCTATTAATCGTCAAGGACTCAAAGAACTATCTCACTTCAATGTCAACTCTCAATTTTGTCAGCAATACGGCACGCAAGCTTTCAATTTCTCAGGAGAAATCACGCCCCAATACCAACAGATATGCGCCTCCTTTTCTGAGGTTATTGATGATATGATGGCGGACATGCAGGCATTGAAAAAAGAAATTCCTGTATTCGGAACAAAGTAATTCCTGTTGCAAGCAACAGAATTTAGAAAGACAGTGGGTTTGAATGGGGGAAACACATACTTCAAATAGGCGCACAAAAGGCGGGACTCCTTCAATAGGAACGCCTTTTGTGAATTTTCTGTCATTTCTGGTAAGGAACGTGAATCTTTCGCCTTGCGTTCTGTTTTCTCAGGAACATACTTGTATCCTTGATAGTTTACTTTTGTGCAATCAAACAGAATCAGATATCAAAATTTCTCTCTATATCGCTCAAAATGAAAGTGTAACGGATATCCCTGATATTGTGGATTATCCCATTCAAAAAGACTTTAAGCTTGCTCCCAACGAAACAATTGATTGGCTTTATGGAAAGAATCCAAAATTCATCATGCCCAATCAGGTTCTTTATGGCTGTTCAGATTACACAGATAATTTCTTTAATGTGGATATTGTTAGCGCCGGAG
>BBVC01000030.1 GCA_001192655.1 Caedimonas varicaedens | reverse complement strand
GCCTTCTCGGCAGGATTCGGAGGAGGAGTGATTTTAATGCAATATGTTTTCTATAAAGGTCTTAACTCCTGATTTAGCGGAAGAAAAAGCCTTTTGTTCTCCTTTTGTCATTTTTATATACTCCAGTTCTAAAGCCTTCTTTAAATCATCTCGAATACTAGAAGAATTCTTTCTATGAGGATCAATCAACCAAAAATCAGTTTCTTGACCAACGCTAGGAGCAACCTCAGAACGCTTCTTCGCAAGATAAGTTAATAAAATACTATCCTCTAAAGAACTTTCTGAGTCATGTTTTGCAAGAACAAACTGAGAATGAGCATGAG
Organism: Caedimonas varicaedens; assembly: GCA_001192655.1. GTDB lineage: Bacteria > Pseudomonadota > Alphaproteobacteria > Caedimonadales > Caedimonadaceae > Caedimonas > Caedimonas varicaedens. The sequence goes on along the minus strand of BBVC01000030.1, from coordinate 4,562 downwards.
ACCACCCTTCTCCAATAGCAGAAAAGCCTAAAGAAGAAGAACATCGAACGTCATTATCAACGATTGTATAAATATGAGTCCCTCTTGAATCAATCCCTGCAACAAGAGCAGATACAGGAGAAGATATTGTGTAATTGGACATTTTCCAAGAAATGTCGGTAATAAAATCTTTTGATAAAGTATGTTGTTTTTCCAAAAAAGTCTCTGTAGTCAATCCATATGGACTAAGTATCTTTTTAGTCATACGTTGTTTTCTAATATAATCATAAATAAGTGAATAATGATTTGCTAGTTCAGTTACATAAAAATCCGCAATACTATCATTTTCATTTTTTTTGTTTTCTATATATTCTTTCATATAACCTAAAATTTCAGATTGAAGAGATACATCACCTGCCGTCATTAGTAATATAGAGTCAGTTAAAGAAATAATTTTTGATGTTTGTGGTTCAAACTTAATGCTTGATTCTGAAAGCATACGATCAGAAGCAGCCAAAAGATAACCACCTTGTGCAATAGAGGCAATACAAACGGTCATATCTGAATCTTTCATAATTTGATTTTCCATAATGTATACTGTTCCTATTGTTTACTTTCAATTTTAAACAAATCTATTTCCGCATTTCTGCGATTGATTAAGCCCTGCACAGGTTCAAGCTCTTTCGTCTTTGGATTCAGAGCTTTGCAGTACTGTTTCCACACATAAATAGCCTGATCTAGCATTTTAAGCTTCAGATAAGAACACACTTTTGACTTCACAAATTGCGTTTCACCAATATTGAAAACGAAAATAACCAGAGCATCAAATTGATGTTGTAGCAAATGTGGGAATATCCTTGTTACTGCCCGTTCAGCCCAAGATACATCATGTTTAAGCAATGTATTCGCTTGGTCAAGTGTCACTTCTGTAAAATCTTCATTTGGCAAAATCACATGTCCGTAGCCGATTGTCTTTTTACCAGCACTGCAATGGTAAGGCTTAGATTTAAAGCCTTCCAGCTTCTTGAGTAGGTCAAGTCCTTTATTGCTGATGTTCATATCCAATCTTGCAAAAGTTCACGCTTCGTTTTCTTCTTTTTTGTGAACAACATAGAGCCTTGATCAAGCAAGGAGTCTAAAGAAACAAATAACTCTACTGTCAATTTTATATCGATAGCTTGATTTTTAATGTTGCCTCCTCTTTCCTGCACTTCTTTAATTTTATTAAAAATCATATTTTTTATTTCTCTCGATAGATCAAAATATCTTTCAAGTTCATCATTCATTTTTTATCCTCCAATACAGCAGAGCCAATGCGTCTGCCTCGTTATCATCTTTTACCTTGTGTCCCTTAGCTTCCATAGCTTTGACCATGTCTTCTTTAGAGGCATTGCCTTTACCCGTTGCAGACTTCTTGATGGTGCTGACAGGAACGCCTTCATAGGGAATCTCATACTTGTCAGCAAACACCTGCAAAACGCCCATAAAAGCACCATAAACATGGCTTGCACGGACTCCCACATGACGCATGACAGATTCGTACACAATTTCCTCTATTTCAAAATTAGCTTTCTGATTCGCAAGCCACCGACTGAACTTTGTAAATCGGCTATCTTTTGAATCAAAAGGCGTATCCTTGAAGCTGACAGAACCACTGCGAATCTCTCCATTGCTGGACAATGCCCAGCCTGTGGTGGTGCCGAGGTCAAGCGCAAGGATGGCGGTCATTCTTCGTCCTCCTCGTCATCAAAATCATCCTCGTCTCTGTCAGCATAGATGAAACAGTCACCGCCCAACACTGGTCTCACTCCATATACAGGATAAGACTCAACCCCGTCATCTATCCGTATGTCATAATGCTGTGGCATTTTCTGCAATTCTTCTATCAAATCTGCGACTGTCATCTCACTCTCCAATTTCTTCAAGGTAACAGCTTGTCAAATCTAGCTGATTCTCTCGCTCTTTCTTCTCAAGTTTCAACATCTGCAAAGCCCGTTTCAGAGCTTTCTTGTCAAAACCCACATTTTCAGCTTTTTGGTAAACAGACTTGATACAATTAGAAAGCTCCTTCTTCTCTTCTTCCAACTTCTCAATCCTGTTCGAATATTCTCTCAATTTGACAGGGAATAATTGCTGATTCATTTTCCGCTCTCCTAATTCTTGGTTTCTTCGGATGTGACGAAATGAAGGAAAAGATCACGTTGCACATCCACAGCATGTTCTGCCAAATAGAGCCGCATCACCTGCTTCAAAATATCTGGGTATGCCATGATGAAAGGCAAAACATTAGCCATAAAAGCTCCATAGCTTGCCGCCGCTTCCCAATTCTCTTCTTCATCTGCTGTGTGAACCATAAACGTGCCGTCAGCTTTAAATAAGACACACGCATCTCCTTTTTCAACATCCATCTGTTCATTGAAAAGCGCGAAAATCTCTTCTTGAGTCAGTTCCCGCTTGATTTCACGAACAGGAATATCCGCAGGCATAAGCCGAGATTTAACATGTTGTTTCTTAGACATTCTTTCTCTCCACAATTTGATAAACGCCATACTTCACTTTTTTCACAAACCCGAATATTTTTAATCGACTCAGCGCACTTCGCAACGCTTGTTTCTTTCCTCGAACATTCTTTGTTAAGATGTGCTTTTTAACAGCCTGATATATCTGATCCACAGAAGCGCTTTCCCGCGTCTTGAGATAATTCACAATGGTTTTATATTGCGAAACATCTTTCTTTAACGTGCAACTTCCCTCAATATGGCGAAGATTCTTCTGTGATTGCTTAACTTCTCGATTGCTAAAAATCTGAGGAGTTTCTTCATCTGATGGAACGAACACTTCGCATATCTTGTCCAACATCTCTTTCTGCTCAAACAAAGCGGAATGCGTCCCTGCATTGGCACTCTTGGACTGCTGATAGACTTCTTCTATCTTGCCCCGTAGTTGTCGGTGCATTCCCTTTATTTGATCCTCTAAGCTCGTAATTCCTAAAATATCTTTTAAAAATTTCATTTTATTCTCCTTTTCTCATTCACCATGAACGCTGTCCGATGTACTTCACATTAGTAATCATACAAACGGACGCTTTCTTCTTTCCAATGCCAAAAATCCTTCTCAAAAGAAAAATCATGTCATCCTCCCTTAAAACGGAATACCGTCATTAGGTTCTTCTGAAGCAGAAACATTAGAAGGAACAGGCGTTTTCTTCTGGGATTTTTCTGCTTTTGCCTTATCTTTAGCAACTTCAGCTTCATAAGAAGATGTCGGCAAATATTCCATCACAGTCGCAAAAGGCTTGTCTTTAAACATCCCCGAGTAAACTTTCAAAACACGCTCTTCCATTTGCACGGAATCCCAATCCAACTTGCCATTCACAGCACAGCCCATTGCTTGGCAAAACTGATTGTATCTTTTCTCCGCTTTGTCCAATATTTCTGGGTCATCTGATCCCAAATAAAACTTCGCCCATAAGCTCCTATGACTATATTCTTCTGGGTAATTGATCTTCCATTCGACTTCCACATAATCGCCTTGATATTCAGAATTCTTTTCCGTGATTCTAATCAGCGTTGCGATATAGGTGCCAGTTGGCAAGGGCTTACTGAGTTCAGGGATTTTATCCCCAACTGTATAATCTCTATAATTTCCCATCTTATTTCTCTCCTTCTTGATTATAAAATTTATCAACTTCTTTTTTGAAAGCCGCATAGTTCAGGTCAATTTTGAACGGCAAATCAAACACATTCTTTGCCAGATATGCAGGACTAGGCGTGGTATAAAGCTTGCGCGTGTGACCCGCTAAAATGTGCTTCTCTTTTTCCTTTGAAAAAGCTTTCTGCTCCCCTTCAACGCGGTAAATCTCAGTGGTGGCATACAGGATTGCATTCACCCAATTGCAAATTGGAGCATAATTCTTTTCTCGGATGCGGGGCGTGATAGAGTCAAAAGGTTCTTCCCCTGGCTTTTCAATACGACTCACTGTTTCATGACCCAAAAAGACAATGTTCATTTTCTTGTCTTCTTGAGAGAAAAGAGGCTCGCAAAGCTTGACGATATTCTCAAAGAATTCCTTAACCCACTTATACCCAGCTCCATAACGATCTGGCTCTTTAAGCCCTTCAATCTCTTTGCTCCATGCTCGTTTCATGGCGATTGATTCCAATGTGTCTATGCTATCAATCACCAATGTTTCCCAGTCATGGGGTTGCGTTCTTAATTGGATTAAGAACTCTACTATTTCCTGTGTGGTCTTGAGTTGAAACCGAGGCACATTGAGATGATCAATATTGTGTTCCAAATCCAAAAACACAGGCTTTTCCATATCGCCTGCAAAGGTCGATTTTCCAGTGCCATTCGCGCCATAAATGACTAACTTGAAAGGATTCTGCTTTTTCCCAACAATGGGAGGACTCCCGTTAAAGGTGAAAGCAGGTTTGCTTTCTGAAGCAATAATGGCGGAGTCATAATCATCAGAATCACGAACTTTCTCGCCGTTATTGCCGATATTTTCCTCTTCACTCATAGCGACTCTCCCTGACCATTGCTGGAAGCTTGAGCGTCACAGCCTGCTTGCTTGAGTTTGT
>BBVC01000029.1 GCA_001192655.1 Caedimonas varicaedens | reverse complement strand
AGCTATAGCTTCATTAAAAGCTCTTACAAGATCATTCCACTCGCTCTGCTTTCTGCTCGCATGCAAAAGCGTATTCTCAATGTCCATAATTTCTTCTTTGCAATCTTTCAAAGCATTCAAAACACTAAGAGAAAAGACCTCACTGGCATCTTTGGGGATGTCCTTATGGAACGCTTGAAGAAGTTTGCAAGCCCCATACAGCGAGCCATAAGATGTCTTTTCTGTGGCTAAAAGCATTCTTTCTTCCATTATTCCTCTCCTAACTGTAACGATAACTGCTTTATTTTTTCTCTAACTTTTTCAAGCCGTTGAGAAATTTTAATGTTTTGGGTGACAAGCTTGAACTCATCACTCTTGAGTCTCAAAAACTTGATTCTCGGATTCAGCTTCTTTTTAGATGTCTCCATCTTCATTGATTCCTCCATTTTCTTCTTTCATCTTTTTCCGCATCACGGCCTGTTCTAAAAGCCTGATAGCTTCATCCATTAAAACGCTCAGGCTATGTTTTGACTGACTCAATTGCTTGATTGTTTGATGCAATTCATAAGGTGTTGCCTTCTGATCCAACACGGGCATAAGACCTTCATGAGAAAGACGGACGCCGTAGATAAAACCCTTATTAAACAAGTCATCTTCACTAAAAGGTGTCATTGCTCTCTTCCCTTTCCTCTTGTGTAAGTGATAAATGTTGGGCTTTTTTCCGCTTCAATCACTTTTGCCATGTCATAAATAAAGTGGGGACGCTTAGCAAAAGAAGCCATTGGTGATTTTCTATCCTCTGCTTCAACGCATTTTTGTAAAGCGTCACTCGTCCACCATGGACGGCGTTGCATAACTTCATTTGCTGTGAGTAAAATCTTCATTCTGATTTTCCTTTCTCTGATAAGTCTTAGACCGCGTATTATGGTTGTACACAGTTTGCCCGAAAAAGATACATGGATAGAAGATTTCAACACAGGCTTTCAAAGAAATCTTTTAAGCGAAAATCACGTTACTATTTCTTACCAATATCTTGAATCAAAATTCAATTTAAGCGAGATCAATAAGTTAAAAAATGGCGTGCTGACGCGACAGACCATTGACCGCTTGAATCCAGATCTGCTTGTATTGTGCGGCAGCAACGCCCAGGAACTCATTGGCCGTACTTACATGAATAGGCCAGGAAAGAAAATTATTTTTTGTGACCTGAACACTACTTTTCCAGGTCAGGATTATGACGAGGCACGTAATGTCACGAATATCTTCAGATCTAATCCCGCCAATGCAATCAAGGAACTTATTTCATTTCTTCCTGCTAAGAAAAGTCCTAGAGAAAAAATAAAAATCATCCTTCTTGGAGATAATTCCGATTTATCAAAAATTATCAAACAAACGTTTTCAGCAGCAGATTGGAGCCCCTATAGTCTTATTGACCTTATGACAGTTAATACTTTTGAGGATTGGAAGGAAGTCGTGTCATCCATCGCAGATAAGGCAGATATCCTGCTTGTTTCTAATTACAAAAAAATTTATACAGATGACAGTCAAACCGTTCTGAAAAATTCTCAAGAACTTATTAACTGGACGACTCAAAATACGACAATTCCTGTGATTGGATGTGTCGATTCATTTGTGCATGACGGCGGCGACATTGCTGTGACCTCATCTCCTCTTGGGCAAGGCGAAACAGCAGCACAGGTTGTTCATCGTCTTTTGCACGGTGAGAATACAACCGATATTCTTCCTATTCACAATCAAGATTACCTCGTTTACTTAAACAATAAACCAAAGAGTCCTCAGATTTCAAAATTACCCTCGATTTACCATGCTTTCGCGCAGGCAATGGAAACTTTTGAAAAGAAATAATAATAATTTTTAAAGGTCGGGAGAGGAGAGTTCACTCACTGCATCTCCTCTCATAGATGCCGAGTGTTAAACCACAGAAGAAGATTTCAAATTAATGCAAGAGACTGTTTTGAATCGTACAGTAGAAAACATTCAGCGCACTTTAAGGAGAATTTCATTTTTGACTTCCTTAAAAAGGTACGCAAGCTTATCATCCGGGATTACCCCCGTTTTTTTATAAGCATCTATGATGGAAGGAACACCTTTAAAATATTCAATAAAAAGCTTGTCTGCCAAATTTTCTCGTTCTGGGGCGCTTAATTTTTGAATATCTACTCCCTTGAGCAGTTGGGCACGAACAAGAAGAATCAACTTGGCCGTTCCAACGACTCTTCTTCGGTCTGTGGTTTGTTCTACAAAACGCCGATCCAGATTTTCAAGGGCGAAAATGCTGACTTGGTTTGTATTGTAAGCTCCTGAATAAGTTTCGTATGGCAATACGGGTCTTAATTTAAAGGGGAGTACTGTTTCACATAAACCCTTAACATCCATTTTATAAGTGCAATTTTTTAAGCACCATCTGAATGCACTATCATTTTCCAGAGAGCAGATAGATTGATCTCCACATGTTTCTGTACAACTTTTGAATCCTCTTTTAATAAAATTCAAACTCAGAGCGTGCACAAAAGAAGATGAGAATAATAGAACCAAGATCAATAAAGATGAGAGAAGAGATTTATTTTTCATTTTATTCTCAATAATGAAATTTACAATAATACTTATTATTAATGAAAAACTTTAAATTATCGTAAAAATTTATCTGAAGCAGGTGTTTTTGTTTTCAACGGAAAAACCTTAAAATTTTATTATCAATCCAATCCAGCACACGGCGGAGGCCTTACAGCTTTGGAAAGAATGATGTCGTGGCTATGTTGAAAGGTCTTCAAAACAGGATTCAAATTTTTCTTTGCTGCATTTCATAATATGGTAACATCAAGTTAATTTTAGAGATGAATTTATCATAATATTTTACCATGGCAATTTATACGCAAGCTCGTGATAATATGGTTCTAAGCCAGCTTTTGCCTAACAAGATCTTTTCCGGTGCTATTTTGAAAATAATGGCGAAATTACCACGAGAAGAGTTTGTGCCACGCTCTCTCTCTCACCTTTGTTATGGAGATGAGGCGATAAAAGTTCTTAAAAATCGTTATCTTTTATCTCCTATGGTCTTTGGACGGCTTGCACAGGAAGCGAATATCCAAAAAACAGAAAAAATCCTCGATATAGGATTTGGTACAGGTTATTCCTCAATTTTACTCAGCTTTCTTTGCCGTAAGGTCATCAGTCTTGAAAACGACAAATCCCTTGTCACACGTTTGAAGAACACTCTCCTTGAATATGAAGTCCTGAACGTCTATCCTGTTTCAGGTTCCTTGCGAAAAGGATGGAGCGAAGAAGCCCCTTACGATGTGATTTTTATTGAAGGGGCGGTGCAGCATATTCCCGACGTTATTATGAATCAGGTTAAGGAAGGGGGGCGAATTATTACCATGCAAGAGCAGGGTTTTTCAGCTTTTCCCCACGCGCTTGTCCTGACAAAAAAGGAGGGGAGCTGGACAAGAAAATACCCCTTTGAGGCAGCAACACCCCGTCTTGACGAATTTACTGTGAATGAGAGGTTCATTTTATGACAAATTTAATCTCGTCAGATGAAATTTCAGCAGAAGACTATCTTCTGCTCTTTCATAATAAAGAACCTCATCTTTTCCTGGACGTGCGTGAATTATGGGAAGTAGAGACTGCGCACATTGCGTCTTCTCAGCACATTCCCCTGAGATCACTGGAATATCGGTTTGACGAACTGCCTCGCGATCGCTGGATTATCACGTATTGCCACCATGGCGGAAGAAGTTTGCGCGCATGTCATTTGCTAAGGGAAAAAGGTTTTGTTAAAGTGGTTAGCCTTAAAGGGGGTATTCAGCACTGGGCTGAGGTTGTAGATCAAACAATGCCAACTTATTAAAGTGGAGATGAGCCAAATAAAATGACCAAATTTAGAGATATTCTATCTATAGGTGTTGCAACCATCGCAATAGTAACGATGGCAGGTCAGAATCTTATTGCAACTGATTCTTCAGATACTGTGCAAAAACAAACCCAAAAAAAATTAATGAAGAAAAAAGGTAAAAAGCAGAAACACAAGAGAGGTGTCTCTGTTAAAAACAACTATATAGCGCCAAAGATACAAATAAATCCGGTGTCTTCTAAAGAAGATAAGACACCCTTATGGTTGAGAATCAGCCATGAACCTATTGTTCACCCTAAAGAGATGAATCGGAAGTTCGGAGCAAATCATCCTTTTAACAAGGCCTTGGCCACAGCATATAATTATAACCCTCAAATTAAATCAAAACTGCGCCAATATTATGCAATAGCTGAGGGAATTTCTCAGGCAATGGCGGGATTTCGTCCTTCCGTTGTGGGGACAGTCCAAACGGGCTATTCTGTCAGTGAAACCCAGAATAAGAACGTGCTTGATCAAGGCGTGACTGATGCCCGTTCTCTCAACCAAAAGTCTGCAACTGTGAACATTACCCAAAATCTTTACAAGGGCGGTGGCACGATCGCAGAGATGAGCGCTGCTGAAAACCAGGTGCGCTCAGCAAGGGCCGATTTTCTTAATACGGAACAATCCATCCTTTTAAATGCGGCCCAAGCGTATTTGGAATTATGGTTTCAACGAGAGAAACTTAAAACCATTAAAATCAGTGAAAAATTTTATAAGGAAACTTTGCAACAGGTCAAAGCTCAGGCTGAAGTAGGAGAAAGCTCAACGATCACTGACGTTGCACAGGCCGAGTTCGAGTATGAAAAAAGTGTTGCGACACGTATTAATACCGAAGCAGATCTGGAAAATGCTCATGCGACTTATATTCAAACTATCGGGGAAGAACCCCCCGCTGTCTTGACTCTTCCGGCTCCCATTAACGAAATAATGGAATTGCCAAGCTCTTTATCCATTTTTCTGGGAGCTGTTGAAAAATATAATCCTGACATTATCAAAGCCCAGTACGATTATATTTCGTCCAAGGATAGTGTTGATGTTGCGGCGGGAGCGCTTCTCCCCTCGGTGGATTTAGTTGGGTCTGCGGATCGTACAATAGACAATTCAACCCGTGGTACACGACAGAATGACGCTTCGGTTTTTTTACGTATGACTATCCCCATTTACAATAATGGGGGGGCTGATTGGTCGAGCATCCGCAAGAGTGAACAGACGGCTTCCCAAAAGAAGCATGATCTTGACACAGCGCGAGATAGCGCTTTGAAAAACACTAAACAGACATGGAAGAATCTTCAATCCAATAAAGCCCAAATCAAACGATATGAAGCTGCCATTAAGGCAGGCGATATCCGTACAGAGGGGACACGTCAGGAATACGTTGTGGGAGAGCGTAGTTTGCTGGAAGTACTTCAGTCGGAAGAAGTTGTGGTTACAGCTCGAGTTAGTATATTGGAAGAGCGTCGTGATTATATCTTCAATGGCTATACACTTATTTCAACATTGGGAGAATTGACGCCAGAGATATTGCAATTAGCTGTTGCCAGTTATGATGTAGATACTTACCCTGAAACTGTCCGTGATCAATGGCTGGGTTGGGATAAAACAGAACCCCTACGTAAAAGAGGAGCCGGTAGATGACTTATTCAGAAGCGCAGTCACAGCGTGCCGTTAATGATATTCTTTCATCTATTCGTCAAATTATTTCTGAAGATACTCAAGAAGGCACCAAAAATCTCTCTTCGGTTAATTCTGGTCCTTCTTCTGAACGTGATCATAACTCGACAGAAGAAATACTTGACCTGACACGCCTTATTAAAAAAGACGGATCAATAGTCGATTTAGCCCAAAAAAATAGAGAGTTTCTGGCGGGCGCAGGACAAAATAAAGAATATAGAGAACATAATAAGGAAGAAAGAATGATGATTGAAAAGAACGAAGCAGCATTCAGAAAAGAACAAAACTTCCAAGATTCATTCGTCCCGGACAAAACAGTCACGACTGATTTTATGCCCCAAGAAAAACTTCTTTCAGAAGACGCGCTTCAGGAATCTGCTTCTGCCTTTGCTGAACTGGCGCGTGCCACTCAAAAACCAGCTGTTCAGGATAAACCTTTCAAAATTGAATCAGCTGGCGAATATACGGTTGACAACTTGATGCGTGAATTGCTACGTCCCTTGTTAAGGGAGTGGTTAGATGCCCATCTTCCTTCTATTATTCGAACTCTGGTTGCAGAGCAGATTGAAAAAACGCTTCAACAGCGTCATGTGACTCGCCCCTAAACAGAGAAGAGGGAAAGTCGCTGGACTTAATTTAACGCCTTGAGGAATAATGCTGGACAAAACCTTTTTGCCTCGTGCGATTGAGGCCAAGTTTTATGCTGCTTGGGAAAAGTGTGGATCTTTTCGATCTTATCAAAAACCTGATGCCGAACCTTATGTCATTATGATGCCCCCTCCTAATGTGACGGGAAGTTTGCACATGGGACATGCTTTGACTTACACGTTGCAAGATATTCTCGTTCGTTACCATCGGATGCGTGGACGTGATGTCTTATGGCAACCTGGGATGGATCACGCAGGAATTGCGACCCAGCTTGTTGTTGAACGTCAAATGGCAGAAGAAGGGCTGAAGCGCCAGGATTTGGGGCGTGAAAAATTTATTGAGCGTGTATGGAAATGGAAAGCAGAATCGGGAGGAGCTATCCTTTCTCAACAGCGTCAACTGGGGCTTTCGCCAGATTGGGAGCGTCAACGATTTACCCTTGATGAAGGGCTGAATAAAGCTGTGCGTCATGTGTTTGTAGAGTTGTATAAGGCAGGACTTATTTATCGTTCCAAGCGTCTTGTGAATTGGAACCCCAAACTCTTGACAGCCGTTTCGGATTTGGAAGTGAAATCAATCGAAACAAAAGGAAAGCTTTATTTCATTCGCTATCAGATTGAACATGCGAGCGATTTTATCACTGTTGCTACAACACGACCCGAAACTCTTTTTGGAGATACGGCCATTGCAGTTCACCCTGAAGACAAGCGCTATGAACATTTGGTTGGAAAGCGCGCGATTGTTCCCTTACAGGGACGTATTATCCCGATCATTACCGATACTCATTGTGATCCAGAAAAAGGTACGGGTGCTGTAAAGATTACACCTGCCCATGATTTCAATGACTTTGAAGTGGGTCAGCGTCATGGTCTGGACATGATTTCTATCTTTGATGAAAAAGCACATCTAAATGAAAATGTTGTTGAGAGTTTTCGGGGATTAGAGCGTTTTACTGCACGCAAAAAAGTTGTGGAATCTTTAGAAGTTCTTGGATTTCTTGAAAAAATGGAAGATATTCTTCATATGGTTCCTCATGGCGAGCGTCTGGATGCCATTCTTGAACCCTGTCTGACGGATCAATGGTTTGTGGATGCCAAAACTTTGGCTGAGCCTGCCCTTGAGGCTGTTCAAACAGGAAAAACTCAAATTATTCCCCAGCAATGGACATCAACCTATTATCATTGGCTCAATAATATTCAGCCCTGGTGTATCTCTCGCCAGCTTTGGTGGGGGCATCGCATCCCTGCCTGGTATGGGCCTGATCAAAAGATTTTTGTCGCCGAAACAGAAGAAGAAGCTTTTGCACAAGCGCGTGATTATTATGGTCAGGAAGTCTCGCTTACGCAGGAAGAAGATGTGCTGGACACTTGGTTTTCTGCGGCACTCTGGCCTTTTTCCACGTTGGGTTGGCCAGAAAAGACTCCTGAACTGATGCGTTATTATCCTACGTCTTTATTGGTTACGGGATTGGATATCCTCTTTTTTTGGGTCGCTCGTATGATGATGATGGGACTCTATTTCATGAAAGAGGTTCCTTTCAAAAAGGTTTATCTTCATACGTTGGTCAGGGATGAGCAAGGGCAAAAAATGTCGAAAACAAAGGGGAATGTTATTAACCCTCTTGAATTGATGGAGATGTATGGAGCCGATGCACTTCGATTCTCAATGGCGGCGCTGGCGGCACCCGCGCGTGATGTAAAGTTCTCTCCTTCCATTGTTGAAGGGTATCGTAACTTTGCGACCAAATTATGGAATGCTACGCGGTTTTGTCTGCAAAATGAATGTTTTTACCGACAGAAATTTAATCCCCAATCCTGCACGTTAAGCATTAATCGCTGGATGGCTGGTGAGATTGTCCGACTGGGGCGCACTCTTGATCTCGAGCTTGCGGACTATCATTTTAATGCGGCTGCTTCGGCGCTCTACCAGACAGTATGGCGGCAATTCTGTGACTGGTATCTTGAATTTATCAAGCCTGTTTTACTGGGTAATGATGAAGACATGAAGAAGGAAACGCGCGATTGTGCGGGGTGGTGTGTGGGCATGCTCAGTCATCTTCTTCATCCTTTTATGCCTTTTATCACAGAAGAGATCTGGCAGCATATAGCCCCCGAACAATCCAGTCTTTTAATAACATCCCTCTGGCCTTTTCAGGATGAAACCCTCGATGCGCTGGTCACAGATCCCGCACAAAAAGATATTACATGGATCATCAATCTTATTACGGCGCTTCGAGGACTGAGGTCTGATCTTAATTTGACGCCGTCTTTAAATTTGACTGTTGGCTTATTTGAAGGTTCTGATGAAGCGAGGCAACGCCTTTTGCAATATCAACCACTTTTAGAGAAATTGGGAAGAATAGAAAGAATCGAAGAAAATTCAAAAATACCTGAAGGAGCTGCCCAACTTGTTCTGGAAGATGCTACGTTTTATGTTCCGGTGGGAGACGTTATCGATGTTGTTCAAGAGCAGAAACGTTTGCAGAAATCCTTGCTGGAGATTGGAAAAGAAATTCAACAGCTTCAAATGAAACTGGAAAATAAGGAATTTATTGCCAAGGCGCCTTCTGAAATTATTGAAAAAAATCAAGACCGTTTAAGAGAAATCAAAGAAATCCATGCGCGTTACGAACAAGCCCTTAAATCTTTTGTTTAGCTGTGTTGTGCAGAAAAATCGGTGGCAAGGGGGGGGTCTTCCCCAAGTTTGAAAAACCTTACACCGTATGTGTCTGAGAAACGATTGGCAATGCAATGATAGGGCAGCAACTTTGCAGTATACCGTCGTTATCACCTTAAGATATTTTTCTGCGATTTTGACCAATCTTGTTCGAATACATGGGAAAAATCAGAGACTGCCTTGTGGTCACTTACAATAATTCCCAATTCACGATTTTCATCAAGAGAGGGTGTATAAAAATTTGTTGAGCCTACGTACAGACGGGCTTTATTAAGATCTCTCCCGTCAATTAACATGGCTTTGGCATGACCATAGAACTCTGTAAATAAGCCCACGTGACCGCCTGCTTGAATCAATTCGTTTTGATGGGAAATATTGTTGTCTTTTTTCTTATCTTTATCAAAAGGATAGGGCATCATAAGAAGCCGTATCTGGACACCACGGGCGATGGCCGCTTTCAGAGCGCGTAGAATTCCCTTGTCCTGAATATCCTGTTGATAGAGATCGATGTTTTTTTGAGCAGATTCAATAAGCGCCAAAATCTTCATACGTTGCGTATGGGGACCCCAAACAAGTGCAGGATGATGATAAGTGACAGGCTGATCTTTCAAATCTGCGTTAAAAACTTGAGTCAATTCCTGAAGAATCTGCGGATTATCGGTTTCAATTGCAAAATCGCGGCAGGGGGCATTTTCTTTTTGTCTGTCTTCTCCGGCTATGCCATCAAAAGATTCTTCATCAAAGTTAATAGTTCCAATCAAAGCTTTTTTTCCGTCAATGATTAAAAGCTTATGATGAACTTGATTAAAGCGATTGGAATGCGTATGAATGCGGATATGCTCCTTTTTCAAAGCATCCAAGTTAGAAGTTTGTGCGCCCTGACGGCTATGCTTAAAGATATTAGGTTCGTAGAAGATATCGATGGTTACCCCTCTTTCAGCAGCTTTTTTCAGAGCTTCCATAACCGCAAGGTCAGACAATTTATAGGCTGCCAATTGAATGGATTGTTGGGCATTTTGGATGGCATTTAAAAAGGGTTCACGCTTATTGTCAGGAAAAACTAACAATCGTGCATCGGAAACAGCTGCATCTTTCTTATAACTTTCCGTTGCTTGAACGTTGACGATCAGAAAGACCCAACTTAAGAGAAAAAACGCGCGCTTTATCTTTCTTTCTATCAACATGTCATACTCCCTTTATAAGAAAATGATTGCAAAAACTGATTTTTTTAAGATACTTAGATATAGAATAATTATAAAGAAAATTTTTAATAAAAAAAGATGAATCCCTATCAACCTTTTAACGATTTACCTTCTCTTCCACCCCTTGTTGAACTGGAAACCACGGCTATATTGAAAAAAGCAATAGCAGCTAATCGCAAGCTCGCTGAACTGAAAGGATTAGTAAACTCTATTCCCAATCAAGGTATTCTTATAAATATAGCTAACAACATA
>BBVC01000028.1 GCA_001192655.1 Caedimonas varicaedens | reverse complement strand
GTCACTCCAACACCAAAGAGATCCGCCGTTTCAGCAAAACTCAAATTTTTCTTCTTTTTTACAGATAAAACACGAAGTCTAAAATCTAATGAATAGGTCATGGAATAATCCTCTTAAAAATTATCCATAATATAACCATTTTAAAGGTTTTTAGCTATAGGTTTTTGTTTTGTGGAATGGTTGATGGGAAGCCTTCCTCATGCCAAGCAAGAGAATTGGGCTGTTCTTAAGTCTAAAATTAAAAATATTCCGTCCTCGTGGGAAGCGGCCTACAACCTTTTTCTCAAGGGAGAAGCCTCTCTCATCGCCGCTTATACTACTGTGATGGGCGGCAAAGGAGCTCATATTAAGGTCATTTTTTATCCAGAAGGAAATCCAATCCATATCTTTGTTGCCTTTAAAACGTTAAAAGCGGCACAAGACCCAGATAGTGACGAAATTTTAAAATTGTTTACGTCAGAAAACATTCAGAAAGTGATTGCCCATGAGTTTGGAATGTACCCTGTTTTAGAGGACGTCAGAGTCGAGGATTTCATTAATCTTGCAAAACCAGAGAAAGTTTTTATGCCTCCCCTGATATCTCGTCAGGAAATTCTGAATCGCTGGAAAAAAAATATGAGGGAATAAGCGTCAGCACGGACAATAACTATCCATGATAAAGATCAATGAGAACGCGATAATCCACATGATACACCCTGTTAGGAAATCAAGAATCTTCCAGGCAATTGGTTTTTTAAAAAAAGGCTCTAAGTATTGTGCACCATAAGCAAGGGCAAAAAACCAGACAAACGATATGAGCATGGCGCCTATGGCAAAGAAAACACGCTCATAGGGGGGAAACTGTGCGCCGATACTTCCCAAAAGAAGAACTGTATCCAAATAAACATGGGGGTTTAAAAAACTTAAAATTAATATTGTCGCAATTGTTGTTTTAAAGTCTGGTCGATCAGGAGAAAATCCTTTTTCCAAATTGAGAGAAGAATTTTTAAAAACAGATCTAAAGGAACGAAATCCATACCAGCCCAAAAAGGCAGCTCCCCCCCATCGGGCAATGGACAGAATCATTATATTCTGGGTCAGGATAGCTCCAAACCCTCCCACACCTAAACCAATTAATAGGGCATCGGTTAGGGAAAAAATAAGCGCTGTGGTGAAAATATGATTTTTCAAAATACCTTGCTTTAAAGCAAAAACATTTTGGGCGCCAATTGCAATGATCAAAGCAGCACCTGTACCGCATCCTTGTAGGAAAGGGGAGAGACATAAATTCATGGGGTTCACTTAAAGCTTATGAATCAATATTATACATATTCAATTTAAATCCTTCTCTTGAGATCGTCAAGGTAGGTTTACCTAAATGGCAATACCTAAGAAGATAAGCAAAATCAAGCCATCTCTTTCCAGGGGAAAAGCCCCGAATTTAATATCAAAAGATAAAATGGGGGTCGACAGGGAAGGCAGGCTTTGGTATAGGAGAAAAGCATTTGTAGCGAGGGGGTGCTTAGCTCAGTTGGTAGAGCAGCTGACTCTTAATCATAAAATCCAATTAATTAACCCCTTGATTTTTCTAACTAAATTTTAATCATCCAAAATTCTGCTACTCCAGTGCTACCATTGGGCTAAATAATTATTCTTTTTGGTAGAATGAGGACGCTATTGACAGAATGGCCTAAAGTGCAATAGGCTCACCCAAAAATATTTGGGATGATGGAATGGCATTCACAAAATGGTTGGCAAGAGTCGATTCTAAAAAACTTGTTTTGGTCGGAAATGGGCTTGAATTCTTTGACCTTTATCTTTACATCCATCTGGCGCACGTCATTAATCAGAAATTCTTTCCTTATGGCGAGCCTTCAGCGTTAAGAATGTTGCCCTATCTCGGTTCTTATCTGATCGCTCCGATCTCGTGCATATCTTTGCGTATATTGGTGATACACGTGGACGTAAGGTCGTGCTGATCGCCACCTCTTATCTTATGGCTCTCTCGTCCAGTCTCATTGTCTTTTTACCGACTTATGAATCATGGGGCGTTTATCCAGGATACATTTTGATCTTCTTGCGCATTATGCAGGGTGTCTCTCTTGCAGGAGAACCCACCGCCGCTCATCTCTATAGCTAAAAACCTTTAAAATGGTTATATTATGGATAATTTTTAAGAGGATTATTCCATGACCTATTCATTAGATTTTAGACTTCGTGTTTTATCTGTAAAAAAGAAGAAAAATTTGAGTTTTGCTGAAACGGCGGATCTCTTTGGTGTTGGAGTGACCAGTCTTGTCAGATGGGTCAAGAAGCCTGAGCCTCAGACACATCGTCATAAACCAGCCACTAAGCTTAATATGGATGCCCTTAAAGAAGATATACAGCTTTATCCTGATGCTTATCAGTACGAGAGAGCAGAACGTCTTGGTGTGAGCTCTATGGGGATATGGCACGCTTTAAAACGCTTGAATGTGACCTATAAAAAAAACGCTCAAACATCCCAAGGCCGATCCAGAAAAGCGTGCTACTTTTTGTCAAGAGCTGAAAGCTTATGAAGAAGCAGGGCATCCTATCATTTCTCTTGATGAATCTGGATTTGCACACCATATGCCACGCACTCATGGTTATTCTCCAAAAGGAAAGAGATGTGAGGGGATTCATGATTGGGGAGCAAAGGGACGAACGAATGTCATCGGCGCCTTATTCCAAGGTCTGCTATTGACCGTGAGCTTGTTCTGCTTCTCGATTAATACCGAGGTGTTTACACAATGGATCATTGACGATTTACTTCCGAAACTGCCTCCTAAAAGCGTCCTTATTTTGGATAATGCCACCTTTCATAAGGGAAAAGCGATGCAAAAAGCAATTGCTGAGGCAGGGCATATCGTGCTGTATCTGCCTCCTTATTCTCCAGACTTTAATCCCATCGAGCATAAATGGGCACAAGCAAAAGCAATTAGACGCAAAAAAAGGTGTTCTATCGAGCAATTATTTCAGGATAATAAAATATGACCGTTTTATATGTTGTTAGCTATATATGGCGGAATCTTGTTCGGACAACCGCCAGATGTCAGCATGGGCGGCATTGCTGGCATCAATGGAATGCGTAGGGGGAATTTTTGCATTAGGGCTTGCGTACATTGGCGAAACTTATCTGGCTGCTTATGACTGGGGCTGGCGCCTTCCTTTTATGGGTGCTGTGCTTTTTGTGGGATTTTCAGCGGCCTTACGCCTGTATCTGATCGAAGCGCCTGAATATACCAGAATCGCCCATAACAAACCTTTGGATATGTTTGATAACGATAATATGAGCGCTTTCTATCAATCGTTAACGTTTAAACAAAAGAATACAATTTGTCTATTTGCGCTTTGGCTCTTTTATCCTGTATGCTTTGCATCTTCTTATATCTATATGACACCGATGGTACTGAAAGCGTGCGGCTTGGATGTCAACAGCCATATCATCTCCCATAATCTTCTGCTGTCGTGTTTAGAGATGGCTTTTTCTTTATCTTGGATTCCTCTGGTGCTGTGGACAAATATATCGATCAAAGTGATTACTGTAACGCGGTTTATCTGCGTGATGATTTTTTGCTCTATTTTTTACTACGTCCTGACATACTATCCCTCTCAATCTCTTTTGCTCCTGATTCAGGGATTGGTCATAGGCTGCGGAGACTTTGTACTGATGGCGCCTTGCCTGTTTAAAAGTTTTTCTATCGTAGGTCGCTTTAGCTATATGGGCATCACATGGTCTGTCGCACGCTGGACAAATCTTTTTATCATTGTGTTCGGCTTAGAAGCTCTGAGCGTTCATTATGGCTTTATGGGTATATTTTTAGGGGCGATTGTTCCGTTAGCACTCATTAGCCTTGTGGCTATTCGTTATTGTGTGCTGAATTATGAATCTGTTGGCTATTATCTTGATCATCTCTTTAACAAAGGAAGAAAGCTTCAGCAAGCAAAGTCCAAAGAGTCCGATACTTCTGTATCAATTCAAGAATCGTCAATTCCTGAGAGGCAATAATGAGCAAAAATAGATTTAAGGATGTTTTTGGTCATATTGCTTGTTCCTTGTTTGGTCGTGAGCATGGAACAAAAATCACGATTCAGTTTGGAACTTATTCTGCGTCTATCGTGCCAGCAATGGACATAGCCCCAGCTTCTCCCTGTTATGACTTTTTTTCGATCTTAAAAGTCTTGACTTACATGGATAATCAAATCCTTTTTGGTAGAACGACTTGCTGGCTGACTACCGTTCCTTACAAAGAGAACGGAGAACAAATAGAAATCATTTTAAAAGATTTTTGGCATTTGAGGCGATTGTTTTACGCAGGAAATGGCGTTGCACCTGAGGTCGCCACTAAAGATAATTGCGGCGTTATCAAGATAGGCGCATACGAGCTTCTTTTATCAGACAGCATTTACGATTATTTGCCTGTATGGGAGCAAGCGGTAGGACAAGACACGATCTTTAATCATTCTATCCATTCGACCGCTTACAAAAGAAAACTCGATGCTATTTTTAAGAAATTTCGCACTTTGTATGAAGGAGAATATCGTAAGATTAAGCAAGCTGAGTTCACACAATACGTGTGGACACATATTACAACAGATGTGGCAGACCACGATTTAAAGGCCATGTGGCGTTGCTTTGCAGATAGTAGTGAAACCGTTACAGAAGAGCTCACTGAAAATAAAGAGACGCTTGACTCTCTAGGTAACGAATCAGAATAATTATTCCCCCTATTTCTCAAGGAGTTATGAAGATTCACCAAAAACCCCGTTTTTAGGGGGGGTAGGTGAATGTACTGGAAATCCGCCAAAAACACACTTTTTTAGCCCCTGATGACCCCTTCGGCACACGTCAAAAGACAGATTCCCCCTATTTCTCAAGGAGTTATGAAGATTCACCAAAAACCCAGTTTTTAGGGGGGGTAGGTGAATGTATTGAAAATCCGCCAAAAACACACTTTTTTAGCCTCTGACGACCCCATCGGTAACCCTCGAAAGACAC
>BBVC01000027.1 GCA_001192655.1 Caedimonas varicaedens | reverse complement strand
GCTCGCTATAAAAAAGGCAGGCACGAGCCATAAGATAACCCAATAACGGGATAAAACAAAAGCAAGTGAAGCAGCCAACAGACTCCAGGAAGTGAGGAAAAGGCAGAGAAGCCTCATCCCGATAACGTCCAATGCAAAGAACACCTTTAAAAGAGCTTTGGAAGAGACGTCATCTTCGCTCAAGAAATGATCAAGAATGATCCTGGCTTTTCTTTCTTTTTGAAGAAAACAAAGTTCTCTTGTTCTTTTAAAGACATTTGTTAAAAGCATTTTCATGCCTTTTCCTCCCCAAAATCGTCTTTCCTGTTGGATTCAGTTGACGCAAAATCGTCACCCTTTTTGCAGAATTCATGGTTGTTCCCCTCCGTCAAGGCTGATTTCTTCCACCAACAATTTCTTGTCTTTCTGGCTGATGCGGCAAGGAACAGCACGAATACCGAACTTGCCCGCCAGCATGCCTGCCTGGTCAAAATAAATGGGGTGCTTCAGCTTTTCTTCCATGTCTACAGGAGATCCCTTGACCAAAACCCATTTGGCCAGGGTATGCTGGGTTTCCGCCCACGCCACCTGTTCCGGGTCATCGCCGTCTAAAAACAGCAACGGCGCCCCCCATGACAGGGTGTCCAGAGGATTCACGATTTGTCCTTTGGTGGCAATCAGGTTGCCCTTGAGGTCTTTGATATCTTTGTCAACCGTTATGGAAGGGTCGTACAACCACTGGCGCGGCGTCTCTGTTTTGATGAGTCCTTTCACAGGAGCCGGGTGGCGGATGTTCTGTGCCGCTTTTTCTGCCAGGGTTTGCCGGGTTTTCATGAGGTCTCCGTTTTCTTCCATGGTCTTCAGCTTCTGTTGAATCAGCGTCAGAAGATTCTCTTCGGCAATGGGAAAAGTCTCCCCATAAACGCCCAGGTCTTTGGCATGAGCCGTTGTCATGACGAACAAAAAAGAGACCCTCAGAAGATGAACGAAACGGCTCATATCTTCTTCCCCTCCTGTTCCGCCAGGATATCCTCAATGGCGGCTTCCACACTCATGCCTTGATCCATGCGGGATTTGACCGCCCTGAATTCATCGGGATTGCTGGAATAAAGAAGTCTTGAAAAGGGATCCAACCGAAGACGTCCTATAGCTAACAACATATAAAACGGTCATATTTTATTATTCTGAAATAATTGCTCGATAGAACACCTTTTTTTGCGTCTAATTGCTTTTGCTTGTGCCCATTTATGCTCGATGGGATTAAAGTCTGGAGAATAAGGAGGCAGATACAGCACGATATGCCCTGCCTCAGCAATTGCTTTTTGCATCGCTTTTCCCTATGAAAGGTGGCATTATCCAAAATAAGGACGCTTTTAGGAGGCAGTTTCGGAAGTAAATCGTCAATGATCCATTGTGTAAACACCTCGGTATTAATCGAGAAGCAGAACAAGCTCACGGTCAATAGCAGACCTTGGAATAAGGCGCCGATGACATTCGTTCGTCCCTTTGCTCCCCAATCATGAATCCCCTCACATCTCTTTCCTTTTGGAGAATAACCATGAGTGCGTGGCATATGGTGTGCAAATCCAGATTCATCAAGAGAAATGATAGGATGCCCTGCTTCTTCATAAGCTTTCAGCTCTTGACAAAAAGTAGCACGCTTTTCTGGATCGGCCTTGGGATGTTTGAGCGTTTTTTTATAGGTCACATTCAAGCGTTTTAAAGCGTGCCATATCCCCATAGAGCTCACACCAAGACGTTCTGCTCTCTCGTACTGATAAGCATCAGGATAAAGCTGTATATCTTCTTTAAGGGCATCCATATTAAGCTTAGTGGCTGGTTTATGACGATGTGTCTGAGGCTCAGGCTTCTTGACCCATCTGACAAGACTGGTCACTCCAACACCAAAGAGATCCGCCGTTTCAGCAAAACTCAAATTTTTCTTCTTTTTTACAGATAAAACACGAAGTCTAAAATCTAATGAATAGGTCATGGAATAATCCTCTTAAAAATTATCCATAATATAACCATTTTAAAGGTTTTTAGCTATAATCTTATACTGGCATAATAATCTTCCCGCCATTCCTGTTCGTCTGTTTGCTGGCAAAAGAAGCCCCCAGCATCCAGGTTGAGTCTTCCGCAAGGTTCGTCTTCTTCGGGGAATTTCCAATGAAACAGGTTGTCGAGGGTCTGCTGGACATCCTCGCGGGAAGGTTCTGTGAGGGAGGGTACAAAGTCGTTGATGACCATAATTTCGGGCGTAGTTTGAGTGTTTGCTGCGCGCATGGCGGCTCTCCTTTTCAAAGTTTAAAAAATGTTAAAAGTTAAAATGAAGAGTCAGGCGCGGTCGCTGCTGACGTCTTTGAACATCTCTGAAAGACGCTGGAGGCTATGTTCCAGGCAACCCAGAAGATACTCGTTGTCTTCCCGTATTTTTGAGATGACATTGAAAGTATCTTCAAAGGTTTCATCAACAGTTTGCTTGCAAAAATCGCCAGAATGGCGTAGTGAAAAATTAGACATGGATCAACTCCTTACAGTAAGTTGGTTTATGTTTAGTGGCGTTAGGGAACTTCGACCTTCCTTAACGTCACGTAACGATAGCTCGGGTCTCCGAGCTGAGTCAAGCCGTTTTTTCAAAAAATCTTCAGAATTTTGTTCTTTTTTTAGATGGGATGGTTGCTTGACATTTTTTCTATAGTGTACAATAATAAATACAGTAAATAGTACGTTATAGGAGATAAGAAAATGCAAGTTGTCAGTTACTCTGATTTGCGAAGAGATATGAAGACCATTATGGATAAGGTTCAGGACAGGCATGAGCCGGCTATTGTCACGCGCAAGCATGATGGCCATATGGTTTTGATGTCCCTGGATGATTATAATGCCATAGAAGAAACAGCCTACCTTCTTTCTAATCCTGACACGGCGGCACGCTTGATGAAGGGTATTGAAGATGTAAAGGCTGGGAAGGTTATCCTCAAAGATATTAAGGACTTTGATGTTTGAAATTGCATTTTTGAAAGAGGCTTGGGATGAGTACATGTATTGGCAGGGACACGATCCCCGGCAAGTCAAAAAGATCAATCGTCTGATTCAGGAATGTGTGCGAACGCCTTATGAGGGAATTGGCAAGCCAGAGCCGCTTAAATGGCAGTTGCGCGGTTGCTGGTCACGGCGCATTGATGATGAACATCGGCTTGTTTACAGAGTTCAAGATGACAAGGTCGTCATTATAAGCTGTCGAAGTCATTATAAAAATTAACCCTTCTGACTAAAATCCCCCTTTGTGCCTGTTCTTGCCTTCCGCAATTTCTTTATCGCATTCACCCTTTCCCTTGCATATTCCTTTTCCGTCTCCGTGATCTCCCCCGCTTCCTTGCCGTCCAGGTCAATACGGTGGGTCGCAGTCTCAAAGGATTTGTGATAGAGGAAACGGCGCGTATACCAACCCATGACCTGCCGAACGTCCAGGCGGGAGGGCGGTTGCTGATCATAGGGCAGAGAGGACAAGTATAGCCATTTTTCCATCACCTTTTTGGCAATGCCAACCTTCAAAGGCACCGGCGCCTTAAGATTGAAACATTGAGGGAAGGCTTGCATGAGCCAGTCCATGGCTTTCCTCTGGCGCTGGATTTTGTCTTGGGCGGGTGACATCTGCCCGCTTATTTGCTCCATCTGCGTCTGTTTTTCAACACGCAACGACTTCTTCAAGGTTAGGGTCTGGCTTGAAAGCATAGAATTTTCTCCTCTTATGGACCCGCTGTTTCTTATCTCCATCGGGAAAAAAGTTTATTTCCAATATCGATAAAGTCGGCAGCCGATAATGCCAGTTTCATGGCGCAAAAATCAAGCACGTTGGCTTCCAGTTTTTGCCAGATCAATTTGTCAGGGTCACAGAATTCAAGGAGTTTTCTAATCCTTGAAACTTGGCTAATTTCATTTTTTGATTGATAAATCAGCTTACAATTAAGGAGGTAAGAAACGATTTCCTCTTTTTGTTCATGGGATAGCATTTTGTCCTCCAATTCATTATCAGTCGTTTAATTCAGTCTCAACAATATCAAAATCATAATCGTCCAGTAGGGGCGGATGAAACTCGGCATGACTCTTTGCTAATTCATAGCTTTTAAAAGACTCTGTGTCAGTCATGACAAAGTCGTCATTGAGAAACCAGTTAATAATGTAAATTTACATTATTAACTGGGTGTATCCTCCCGTTAATTCTGTTCTGTTAAAAACTTTTTAAACGCTAAAGACATTTTCTTCATTTCAACATCCAAAGCGTTTTTATACGCCTCGCGTGCTTCTTTACGAGTGCGCCACTTGACGTGAACGATGTCCGAGGAAAGGGAATCGGTATTACGGTAGTTTATTTCTTCCCGTTCTGCCTCTTTATATTTTTTATAAAGACCCTCTATTTTTGCTTTTATTTTTTGATCAACCTGTATAGAAAAAGTGTTAGCCATGATATTTAATTCCTTATTAATTAAACGTTGTGGTCAGTAACAGGGTGAAGTTGGTAGCTTTGCCTTGTTACGCTTTCATTATAGTAATGATGACAATCATTGTCAATAGTTTTTAACATTTATTTTATGACAAAATATTTCAATGGAATGTTCACACTATAAGCCCACGGCCCCTCGGCACGGTTTTTCTTGTTCCGAACCCTTGCGCTCTTCATCTGGTAATTTGGGGGACAATCTACTAGACTATGAAAGTGTTCCATCGGAAGTGAAAGGATAATCCTCCCGATGGAACGGATAGACCTTCTCTCAAGTCCTATCACCTTTGACTGTACCTTCTCTCTCGTCTTTTGGCAAACCACGGACGAGAGAGAAGATGCGTACCTTTTTCAATTATTGCGGGGGCAAGACCCGCCTTGTTAAAACCTTGCTTCCTTATTTACCCAACACCTTCAACGATTATTACGAACCCTTCCTGGGATCAGGGGCCTTATTCCTTGAGATGGCTCATAGGGGCAAGCTCACAGGCAAGTCCTGTTTTCTGAGTGACCTGGACACCCTTCTCATGACCACCTGGCGGGCTATTCAGGAAGATGGGCATCATGTCCTTGCCCTCTTGAAACAGCACCCCGACACATGGGAGACGTGGGAGACCAGCCTTAAAATCCTTAACGACACCCCCGATGATTGCCCCTTTGAAACAGCAGCGGCCTATATTCATGTGAAGGGTCGCAGCTTTGGCTCCATCCTGCGGCGCAGTAAAAGAAGCGGCCACCTGAATCCGTCTTTTAATCGTTCTCCCTCTCCCCTGCGCTTTGCCTGTATTGAACAGGGGATACCCCTCCTTCAGCACAGCGTGCATTTGTTTGACTGCACCTTCTCCGCCATGCACCCCAAACGGGGAGACGTCGTGTTTCTGGATCCGCCCTATCTTGGTACGGACATGAGTCTCTATAACACGGCCTACTCTGTCTATCCGCAGATCATCAACTACTGCCACGCCCTAACCCGTCGGGGCGTTCATTGGCTCATGACCAACAGCGATTGCCCGGAAATTCGGGAGGATTTCAGGGACTATGCGATTGTTTCCCTGGGCAGCCAGGTGGCCAGTTTTGCCCAGGACAAGGAAGGGGTGCGGCCTCGTTACGGGGAGCTTCTGGTGTTATCACCGGAGCTAGGTGAAGGGAGGGAATTTTTGGCAGAAAATAAAGGGTTTTAACTATTTAATAGTTACTAATAGTTAGAATGGTTTTTATTCTTAAAAATCAAGAGGTTAAGATTGACTGCACCGAGATGGGAAAATGCGCAGAAAAGCCCCTAATCCTAAAGGCATTGGCGGATTCACTTTTGGCCACACCCGTTCTCGTGGTCCCCGCAAACGGGGATGGTTAAGCCAACTCATGACCGATGTGATGGAAGTCAAGATCGGTGCCGAAGAGTATTGCTCTCAGTATTTGGATAAAACTCTTGACAGTCCCAAGCCTGGGGACATGCTGGATGCTATAAAATATATGGATCCGCCTTTAACCCATGAAGAGCCTGAAGAAGACATTGTGATAGAATCTATCGCCTTGAGTGAAGGAGAACACTTGACGGATAACCAGATTCATCAGGCGATTGAAGTGGGTCAGGCCGCCCAAAGAGCTTTTATTGATGACATGATTCAAAAGAAGAAGGATCAGGAAAATGATTCACAATAAACATCGTCTTTTTGACGGGGAAAGTGTTCTGGCACAACGTAGCCAACAGCGTCTCAAAGAACAGGCGGAGACCTCCCTTTACTCTTTCCTCCGGCAAGCCTGGCTCTCTATGGAAGGGGGAGACTTTGTTCCCAACTGGCATCTGGAGATGCTGTCCGAGATGCTGGAAGCCGTCTATCAGGGACAGATTAAAAAGCTGCTCATCAACGTGCCGCCCCGCACGGGTAAGACCTCTCTGGTGTCCGTGGCTTTCCCGGCGTGGGTATGGGCGCAAGATCCCACTAAACGTTTCCTCTATTGTTCTTACGCCCGCGATGTTTCCCTGCCGCCCTCCCTCAAATGCCGCAGGTTGATCGAGTCTCCCTGGTATCAATCCTTCTGGGGCCATAAGGTCTGCCTTTCAAAATCCCAGTTTTCCAAACGGTATTTTGAGAACACGGTGGGTGGCAGCCGTCTGGCCACATCAGTGGGGGCGTCCATTACCGGTCTGGGGGGTCATTTCCTGGTGGCGGACGATCCCAACAACCCCAAAGATTGGGAATCAGAGGCGAAGATTGCCAGTACCTATGAATGGTGGCGGGATGTGTGGCAATCTCGTCTGGATAGCCCCACAGAAAATGCCATGATCCTCATGCAACAACGCACCTCGGAGAGAGATATTACGGCCTTAATTCTGAACAGCGATGGCGGCAAGATGTGGACATCCGTCATTCTTCCCATGTGTTACGAGGAAAGTCGTCCCTGCCAGGTTCAGGTGGGCAAGAAGATCTGGCAAGATCCCCGCCAGAAGGAGGGAGAGCTTTTGTTCCCTGCCCGTTTCCCCCAGAAGGTGATTGATGAACGCAAGGCAGTGATGAGCGCCTATGGTTTTGCAGGACAATACCAGCAGCGTCCCGCCCCCCAGGAAGGGGGCATCTTCCAGCAGAAGTCCTTCCGCATCTGGCCCATGACCTCTATTCCCCGCTATCATCATCTCATCGCCTCCGTAGACACGGCTTTGGAAACCAAAGAAGAAAGCAGCTATTCCGCTTGTACCACCTGGGGCGTCTTTGAGCATGAAGGTCATATGAATGTGATGCTGGTGGGGTTGTTTAAGGGAAAGCTGAAAGGAAAAGAGCTTTTGGAACGCATGCGGGCATTGGCAGCGGATTTCCGGGACAATGGCACACGCATCATCGAACCGGACGGACAGCATGTCCCTGATGTCTTTGTGGTAGAACACAAGTCGGCCGGATTTCAGGTGTCCGATGCCCTGGAAGAGATGGGGGTTCCTGTGGAGCGGGTCTCTCCCCACAAGAACAAGATTACGCGCGCCAAGCTGATTCAGCATTATCTGGGCGACCCTGACCATGCGGACAAGGGGATTGTCTGGATTCCGGGACATGAACAGGATAATTATGATCGTCTTTACCGCATTTCCAAAGTTTTTCTCGATGATATGCTGGTGTTTCCCAACGGCGCATCTGATGATGTGGCGGATACCATGACCCAGGCGTTGCTGTATCTGCGGGATGCGGGTTTGCTCCATAATCCCCGTGATGCTCAGGCGTGGGGAGAAGACTGGCATTGATCGTTAGGGAGTTATTAAAACTGACGCTTCATTGATTGACCCTTGCTTGCTCTGTTGCGCCAAACACGATAGGATGAATCAAGGTTAAAACCTTTCAGCGTTTTGCCTTTTCTTCTCTCACTGTTCGTATCATTCCCCCGTGGTTGAACCATGGGCGGGCCTTTTCCTAAGTTTTAGACGGGTATGAGCCGATGATGAACCGTGACGATCTTTCCCTGACAGAGACGCCTCTGCTGACGGAACAGCCTCAATCTTCTTTCAATGCTGTGGAGGACAGCGAAGGGATTGACCGCACTTTGGAAGAAGAACATGAGACGAGGCACGGCTTTTTTGCCAACCTTGCAGAAACCCTGTCCGAATCCACCCTGACCCATGTGGTCTCAGACATCCTGGAAGGAGTGCAGCGGGATCAGGAGTCCCGTCAGGAATGGGTTCATGCTTATAGGGAAGGACTGAAGAATCTGGGCTTTAGCCTGGAAGACAAGGACAATCTGGCTTTTAAAAACGCCTGCGGGGCGTTTGACACCACCTTATCATGTTAGCGCCGGAGGTAAAATGATACAGATCATCGGTTGAATTTTGATACACCCACGCATTAACTCCTTTTCAAAGGAGTTTAGGAATAATGATTCAGTGGGAACAAACGATGGAAATAAAAATATTACGCCGACAAGGCAAGAGTCTAAGAAGGATCGCTCATGAGGTTGGTATGGCCGTGAATACAGTTCGTAAATATCTCCAACATGAAGGCAGACCTTTTTATAAGAAGAGAAAAACGGTTGAGACTAAACTTGATCCATATAAACCTTATTTGCAAGAAAGGGTCAAACAGGCTCGCCCTTTTTGTCTTCCTGCAACGGTTTTGCTACGGGAGATACGCGATCAAGGATATAGGGGTGGCGTGACACAATTAAGGTTATATCTGAATTCTTTAACCCCTGTGGTCTGTGAGGAAGTCGTTAGATTTGAAACAGAACCAGGCGCACAAATGCAGATGGATTGGATTGAATTTCGAAAAGGGAAAAACCCTCTATCCGCTTTTGTCGCAACCCTTGGTTATAGTCGGGTCAGCTATGTCTGCTTTGTGGAGAATGAGAAATTATCGACATTACTTCAATGCCATGAAGATGCATTTGATTATTTTGGCGGTATCCCCTCTCAAGCCCTTTATGACAATATGAAGACTGTTATTCTGGCAAGAGATGCCTATGGTTTAGGGAAGCATCGCTTTAATTCTGGGATGTTAGATTTTGCCAAGCATCATGGATTTCAACTGAAAGTGTGTCGTCCTTATCGCGCCAAGACGAAAGGAAAAGTAGAGAGATTTAATCGTTACTTGCGTTACAGCTTTTATAACCCTCTTGCTTCTCGGCTTAAAAGTGCAGGTCTAACACTCGATGTTCAAACCGCTAATATGGAAGTTTTAAAGTGGTTAAAAGAAACAGCTAATCAGCGTGTTCACGGCACCACAAAAGAGGTTCCTCTTGAAAGGTTAGAAAGAGAACGTTCGACTTTGCAGCCTCTTGGGCTTCCTTATCGAGGAGATGTTTCATTAGCTCGTTGTGTTAAAGAGCCAGAGATTAAAGCTCCTGAATGGGCTCCTCACAACCCCCTTCAGCATCCTCTTTCTGTTTACGACAGAATTCTGGAGGCAGCATGAACTTACAATATCAACGTCTCCAAGAGATGTGCGATTCTCTTAAACTGATCTCTGTTGCTCAAGGATATTCTGATCTCGCTCAGGATGCCGTTAAAAATCAGGTAAGTTATACAGATTTTTTAGAAAAGCTTTTAGAAGCGGAGATCAAAGAACGGCAACGTCGAAGTCAACGTATTCTTACAAAGATAGCAGGATTTCCCGCGATCAAAACTTTAGATGATTTTGATTATTCTTTTGCGGGGAGTATTAAAAAAACAGCCATTGAAGAATTAAGGTCGCTGTCTTTTGTCGATCGGTGTGAGAATATTTTGCTTCTTGGTCCAAGTGGTGTGGGCAAAACACATATTGCTATTGCTTTAGGATATCTGGCAACACAAGCAGGAATCAAAACTCGCTTTATCACAGCCTCTGATCTGATGCTTCAACTAGACGTTGCAGCACGTCAACAAAAACTGGATCACTTTTTTAAAAGAACGATAAGCGGCTATCGTTTGCTCATTGTTGATGAATTGGGGTACCTTTCCTTCAAAAGAGAACAAGCCAATCTCCTTTTTCAAGTGATTGCCAAACGCTATGAAAAAAGCAGTTTGATCATCACCAGCAATCTTCCCTTCGGACAATGGCATCATGCTCTCGGAAATGATGCGGCCTTAACAGCCGCTTTATTGGATCGGTTGCTCCATCATAGCAGCATTATCCATATTCAGGGAGAAAGCTTCAGATTGAGAAATAAACAGAAAGCGGGAGTAATTAATTTTACTCAAACGAAAAAGGAGGAAGAAAAAATAATGACGAATTGAACCCTTATTTTTTTATCTCAGGTGTATCAATTTTCATCCGAGGATTTCTAAAAATCTGTATCAAATTTCAGCCGATGTTGACAGGATATCCGCACGGGAGATTTTCTCAGCAGCATCGGCAACGGCTTCTGTGTCTACAGCATAAATCAGGTTCACACCTTGTGTGGTTGTGGCCTGATGAATGAGGTTAGACTGTTGCTGTGCAAAGGTTGCGTTTTGGATGGCATTGGCAAGAGCGCTGGATGTGGCCTGATACAAATTGCTCAGGGCAACGGCAGCGGACTCGCCGATGACTTTCACGTTGGATTGGGTCACCGCATCGGTGATCTGATCATTGACGGCTGTAGGATAAGCCATAGATGTTCTCCTTTTTAACACATGTTAAACATTCAAGTAGGGAATCAGCAGCGGTGACAACGTTGAGGTCTGAAGCCGTGATTCACTGAGGATATTAAACCACACACACCCCAAAACACCAAATCGGGGTAGGGAATTGCCTGTGTCAAGCCCCCCTAGTTTTGCCCTTTCTCTGAGTATCAAGATCCCATCTCCGGCTTTCCTCGTGTTCCATCGCCCGAATATAACCCCGTAAGGCTGCGTGAAACTGCTGCCACCTCTGAACACTGGTATTGAACCGATAATTCTCATGGGCCATCTCAAGGACTTTGCGGGCTTCTTCTAACGTCATCGATTCTACAATCATAGGCGCTGTTCCTATTATAAAGTGGGTGTGTTTTTTCATGATGGGACTCAAACACCGCCTGGGCGAATCCCGGGGGAGTGATGCTTCTCAGGTCCGCCCTGTCATCCGATGGCGGAAGCAGATGCATCCGACTCCCCTTTGACGGAAAGACAGGACGACGTTCAGGCATCACAAAACCATTCCCCGTCCATAAACATGTTTTTTTGGTGTAAGCATCCCCATATTCCCACGGATGAAACCTGTGGTCAGGCTTGCGCCAGTATGAGGAGATGGTACTGACGGGGTTTTCAATGAGCCATGGACACTCTAACGTTTCTGCAATATCAATGCAACGGGCGAACAGGGCAATGGCATCAGACAGACGATGGAGTCCCTTCTCTTTAAACCATCTTGCCCCCGACACGGCTAAATCCGTACACGGCGGGAAGAAGGCAGCAAAGGCAATCTCTCCTCGTGGAGGAATCCATGTGTGCATATCGGCGCCTACCTTGATGATGTTACCTTCCCGTGTTTCTCCCCGGGGATGCTGGAGATCAACACAGTAGCAAAGATAACCCTCTTCAGCCCAGGGCTTTGCCATGACAGTGCTTTTGTCAAAGCATGAGATCATGAGAGCGTTCATCCTTTTTTATCAACCCGTGACAATGGCGTCATAAATATGCCCCACCATTTTGGGAATGACGGCATTGCCCAGTTGTTCATAAGCGGCTGTTCTGCCAGGAGATAGAATATGATGGTCAGGAAAGCCCATGACCTTGCGGGTTTCGTTAAGAGACAGGCAGCGAACGCGATCCCCTATTTCATAAGTGGAGCCTCCCCGTCGATCCGTCATCACCGTTGTTGCATGACCCAGAGGACTATAAATCTTTGAATGCTGGTAAGGTTTTCCCTCTTTGCTTTTCTTGCCAAAATAACCAATACGCAACGGGTGCATGGCTTTTTGCGCGGCGATTTCCCGTTGATCAAAAACAATGTCATCCCGCTTGATATAGAGCCATTCCTCCACATTCTCTTCCAGCACATCTTCCAGGTAAATTTCTTCCTGCGTGGGAACAGGCAAGAGAGAAATGAAAGGTAAATCCTGACGAATGGCAACAAAATAAACCCTGAAACGTGCCTGGGGAATCCCGTAAAAAGACGCATTCAGCACATGACGGTAAATCTTGTAACCCATCTCATGAAAGAGCTCATCGATGGTTGCCAGCACCTTTCCGCCGTTAATACTGGTGATAGCGCGGACGTTTTCCAGCAACAGGAGTTTGGGTTGATGAAACTTTGCAATCCTCACAATGTCATAAAACAGTTTTCCGTTTTCCGAATCCAGTCCCTCCATTTTTCCTGAAACGCTGAAAGACTGACAGGGGAATCCCCCACAGAGAATATCATGAGGGGGAATCTTCTCCCCAGGAATCTCCCGAATATCCCCGTGGGGTCTTTCCCCAAAATTAGCCTCATAGGCTTCCTGGGTCCTGGGGTTAATTTCTGATGAAAACACACACTGTGTCAACATCGGCTGAAATTTGATACAGATTTTTAAAAATCCTCGGATGAAAATTGATACACC
>BBVC01000026.1 GCA_001192655.1 Caedimonas varicaedens | reverse complement strand
CATCTTCTTCAAAGACAT
Source organism: Caedimonas varicaedens (assembly GCA_001192655.1). Taxonomy (GTDB): domain Bacteria; phylum Pseudomonadota; class Alphaproteobacteria; order Caedimonadales; family Caedimonadaceae; genus Caedimonas; species Caedimonas varicaedens. The sequence continues at coordinate 5,918 of BBVC01000026.1, read as the reverse complement.
ACCCTCCTATTTCCAAAGCAAACATAATTTCTTCAGGAGACAGAGCTTTTCCTGCTCGACGGATCACTTCTTGAGAAGCGTCAATGAGCGTCATACCTTTGTAATCTGTATGAATATCTTTCAGAGTATACAACATTTACTTATTCCTTTTCTTTCTATACTTGTTACGATTTAAAGGTCATACGGGACGAGCCATCCCGTGCGATCTTCACACACACAGCCCCACCCCCTTGCAACTTGGCGATAGAAGCATCCCCCATAAAATGACGGAGCTCTGCTTTCATCTCCTTGACTTTCTTGGTGGCAAGGGTTGCCATTTCTGAGGTATCCATGAGATGCTTGACCTTGTCCGTCCAATGCTGGTCAAGATAAGTCTCCACGTCTTGCAAGGGCGTATTGAGTTTAGCAATCAAGCGCTGAACCCCTTCCGCGGTAAAATCGATGGGAGGGGCTACTTTTTGAACTACGAAGTTTTCCCAGAATGCTCGCGCTTCTTCGAGAATCTTGTGTTCCACCTCCAAATTGCGGGTAAAGGTATACACCCGATAATCATTACCTCCGATCAGCACCGCCAAGTCCCACCTGTCCATGCCCAGCACCGCCATATAAGCCACCACCTGTAAGTAATAGTGGTAAGGGATAGGACACTGGTTAATATCCACACCATCCCACGTGACACCCGAAGCACCCCATTTGCTGGAGCAACGAGCATCCGCGGTTTTAATCTCTAAACCGCGAAGGGCTTTTCCATACCCGCTCTTGCCATAGACCAATCGGTCAGGGGTTGCCGACAGAAACGGATATTGCAAAGAGTGGTAGGTAAAACCTCGTAAAAGACTTGTCCCCGTTTCTTCCTGATATTTCTGGGCAACCACTTCTTCCAATCGGTGCCCCCATTCTTGGGGAGCACTCATGGCAGACTGGAAAGACAAGGGATCATCGGTGGTTTTCTCAATGTAAAGCTCGTAGGGGCTTTTCCAAGGGGAAAGTCCCAGAGCCACAGCGACCTCGCTGCCTCCTAAAGAGAGTTGACGTTCCATGAGTTGTTCTAACGTAAAATTCATGATTGACTCCGTTTCTTTGCTTCATATTGTGTACGCCATTGTTTAAAATTCTCGGTTTGTTCGGCGGCGATCACCTTGGCCATATCGTAAAGAGGGACATTTTTGTCTCCTACTTTTGATTTTTGAACGTGATCACTTTCGACAAATTTTGTGAGAGCGTTGTGTGTCCACACGGGACGCCGTTTTATAATTTGCGCGGAGGTTAATAAAATTTTCATTTTCTTCTCCTATAACCGAATACTGTTGGTATAATCGTCTTGCCATTCTTGCTCGTCTGACGAGCTTCCCCATTCCCCACAATCGAAGCTGAGCTTGCCATAATGCTCCTCGTCTTCTTCAGGAAAGTCCCAGTGAATCAGGGACTCTTGGGACGCTTGAACCGAAGGCATCCCGTTGTGTATGAACAGAAAATGAGACGTAGTTTGAGTATTTGCAGACCGCATAGCGATTCTCCTTTATTTAATCTTGGCTTAAAAAGTTTTAAAAATTAAGGCGTCAGGAGCTATAAGCGTCCGCTTGATAAAACGCCAACAGTTGCTCGAACCGTTCCACGGAATGATCCAGGGCTTCTACCAATTCTTCGTTACGTTGGCGGATATAGGCCAAGCCTTCGAGAACATTGGGAGACGCTGTCAGCGTTTTAGTCTTGATTTTAGGGTCGAATTGACCTATTGAGTTTTTTAGCATTGTTAGCTCCTAATTCGAGTTAATGGTGTTAGTGGCGTTAGGGAAAGTTCGAAGATTCCCTAATGTCACGCTTATCTTACTAAACTTTTGTCTGCCCGTCAAGTCTTTTTTCATAAAAAACGGCTCTATTCTGTCATTTTTCTTCATTTCTTTATATCCCCTTTGCAATATTTTCAGCAATCAGAGTCCGTTGATTTCGGGAGTCTTCAAGCGCTTTCTGTATGTTCACATCCGCCTGATGTCTTACATAGTCAAATAAAACATTGAGATGCTGTTTCAGTTTGAAGCGAGCTTCATACGAGAGAGGGTCATTCTCGTTTTCATCTTCTTCTTCGGTCACACCCTCTTGCTTTCTATAATTGCCGACAGAACGGAAAAGAGCGAGGACAGAGTCCTGCACATTGGCGATCTGGTGATCGTGTTTCTGGCGTTGCTCTCCCAAGTCCAAGAGCTTGCGTTCTTGATGAGCGAGCGCGTTAAGAGCTTGTTGAATATAGCTAAAAACCTTTAAAATGGTTATATTATGGATAATTTTTAAGAGGATTATTCCATGACCTATTCATTAGATTTTAGACTTCGTGTTTTATCTGTAAAAAAGAAGAAAAATTTGAGTTTTGCTGAAACGGCGGATCTCTTTGGTGTTGGAGTGACCAGTCTTGTCAGATGGGTCAAGAAGCCTGAGCCTCAGACACATCGTCATAAACCAGCCACTAAGCTTAATATGGATGCCCTTAAAGAAGATATACAGCTTTATCCTGATGCTTATCAGTACGAGAGAGCAGAACGTCTTGGTGTGAGCTCTATGGGGATATGGCACGCTTTAAAACGCTTGAATGTGACCTATAAAAAAAACGCTCAAACATCCCAAGGCCGATCCAGAAAAGCGTGCTACTTTTTGTCAAGAGCTGAAAGCTTATGAAGAAGCAGGGCATCCTATCATTTCTCTTGATGAATCTGGATTTGCACACCATATGCCACGCACTCATGGTTATTCTCCAAAAGGAAAGAGATGTGAGGGGATTCATGATTGGGGAGCAAAGGGACGAACGAATGTCATCGGCGCCTTATTCCAAGGTCTGCTATTGACCGTGAGCTTGTTCTGCTTCTCGATTAATACCGAGGTGTTTACACAATGGATCATTGACGATTTACTTCCGAAACTGCCTCCTAAAAGCGTCCTTATTTTGGATAATGCCACCTTTCATAAGGGAAAAGCGATGCAAAAAGCAATTGCTGAGGCAGGGCATATCGTGCTGTATCTGCCTCCTTATTCTCCAGACTTTAATCCCATCGAGCATAAATGGGCACAAGCAAAAGCAATTAGACGCAAAAAAAGGTGTTCTATCGAGCAATTATTTCAGGATAATAAAATATGACCGTTTTATATGTTGTTAGCTATAAAAAGGTCTGCCTTCATGTTGGAGATATTTACGAACTGTATTCACGGCCATACCAACCTCATGAGCGATCCTTCTTAGACTCTTGCCTTGTCGGCGTAATATTTTTATTTCCATCGTTTGTTCCCACTGAATCATTATTCCTAAACTCCTTTGAAAAGGAGTTAATGCGTGGGTGTATCAAAATTCAACCGATGATCTGTATCATTTTACCTCCGGCGCTAACAGCCCGAGGGCGTGCTTTGCCCCAGCCGAATCTTGGCCACACCGCCGCAAGCCATTTTGCGAGGTTTGATAAAATTCTCGGCTTCCAACACATCTTTCACCACGCCATTGACGCCCAGAGGACCTTTGGGTTTTTTATCAAAAGAGTGTTTCTGACCTTTCGAGGGAGGCAAGACTTCGCTCTCCAGTACTTTTTTTAAAGTTTGATTGACGTCATTGCGCCGTCTTGTCAGAGTGCTTTTCTTCGCAAGACGGGGCGGAAGAGTTGGTTTCTTGGGTTTGGAGGTCATTTCCTCTCTCCTGTTCCTGTGGAGGCAAACACAGCGTTGGGATTGGTGCATCCGAAGGAATAACGGGCGCTGATCTTGAAGAGAAGTTTGGGCTCAACATCAACGATCTTTTCGGTCGTAACATGGCGTCCCCCTTCTTCTGCCCAAACGTCCAATTCTGGTTTTTGTCGTTCAAAGCATTTGAATCCATTGGGAGCATCGGTGATCAAAAACCACGCGTGAGGATTATTCAGCGCGAGATTGATGATCCGTGTGACACCCAAACCCTCCAGATATTCTCGGGGTATTTGTCTATCAACCTCGAATTGCAATGCGGCAGGGACGATGAGCATTTTAGACTGGAGATCAACCCTCAGTCCTGACGCATCTTTTTCTTTTGTGAGTGAGTCCAAAGCATTTTTGAAAGCATGGAGAGACAAAACAGCATGCTGTCGATTCTTCTCAAACTTGGGAGACGTCAAAATCTCATCAAAAACAGCAGCGGCTTCTTTTTCCAGCAAACCGAGCATGGGCGGAAATAAGAAATTGCAGTGGGTTTCCATCTGACGCGTCCATCCTTCTTGAGCTTCTTCTGGCGAAAGACTAAATCCTAACGCATGGGTTTTGTGAACGTAGTGGGTGATCTCCTCACCGTCTTCATCGGTTTCTTCTGCATGACGACTGGGATAAACCGTAAAAATATCCCGCCAAGATTCGTGTTTTTCAAACGATGTCCAATGTTCAATAAATTTTTCTTTAAAAGAGACGGCTAATGTTTGTAAATCTGTTTTTGAATTCTCATTGTCCATAAACTTCTTCTCCTTCGTTGGGGGTTAAAAGAGGGACGTCTTCCCTCTGGTCATTGTCGGAATGATCCACGGGAGTCTGTCCCATGCTCGCGTGTTTCATGCTTTCAATTTGTAACTGGACGGCATTCTTCTGGTCAGCGAGCAGCTGCTCCACTTCCAGCTTATGTTTTTGCATCTCAAACTGAAGCTGGGCTTTAAACGCTTCGGTCTGGGCTTTCAGTTGGGCTTCGGCAAATTTCAACTGGTTGCCTTCTTCTTTGGCTTTGATATCCGCCATCAGCACCGCGTTGGGATCAACAGGCTGTGGCTGAGATTGATTCTGTGTTGCCTGCTGTTGTCCTGTGATTTCTGCGGCACCCATAGCGATCTGGTTTTGAATCTGGGGGTTTTGCTCTTCTTCCAGAACAGGTAACGCATACCCCAGAGCTTGTTGCATCTGAAGCTGATACGCATACGCTCTGTGGGTGGCCATATGGGCTTGCAGAGTGGGTGCGGTATCAGGATTTTCCTGGGCAAATTGCCCGTGAACGGCCAGATGAGCTTCATGATCCTGCCATATTGCGACCGTCAGAGGTTTTCCTTGCACGGCGTTCATATTCTCCGTAACAGGGTCGAGAGGCAATGCTTCCTGTTGCGGGGGCATAATCTCCTCGATATTCTCAATTTGCAGGGTTTTGCACGCCCGTTTGTAAACGGCTTTCAGATCAAACAACTGGGGAGCCTGGGAAGAGAGTTTCAGCAATTCCTGTACATGGGCAATGCGTTGGGTCGAGGTAGACAGCAGGCCGTTGCCCGTGGGAGCCAACACAAGACTTTGGTTAAAGTCCGCCCGCATCACCTGATGCTGACCTCCCACCACCGCAAAAGGATAAGGGGTGTCCGGCAAGCATTGTCCAAACAGACGATACAAAATCCCGAGTTCCTGACTGAGCGCTTGCTTGAGGGATTTAAGGATGGAGGATTGGAGCCTGTGCGCCACATCCACTTGCGCCATCATGGTGCCCACAGGGGTATTGCCTCCTTGGTCGCTCACATTCAACTCAACCGCTGACGACAATTCCTGAGTTTGACGGCGGAGCATCTCGTAAAGGTCTTTGAGGACTACCGAAGGCTCCCCATAGGGTAGCGGAATAATGCTGTCCTTTAAGGAACGGAATCCCGCCGTGTTCACCTCCACAAACTCACCGGGGCCGATCAGCTTGTCGTTCTGGGGAATTTTGAGACCACTGGCGCGCAATCCTCCGGGGAAATTGCTCAAAATCCCCTTGTCGATCAGCTGTCTTAAAATACTGGTGAGGGCATGGACATTGCTTCCCAGCAGTTGGGCATAGCCAAGACCATAAAGACCAAACCCCGGAAACAGGGTATATTGCACAAAGTATTCAATGCGCCTCACGTCAGGATCGTCTTCTTCCCAGTTGCGGCGTATAGAGAGAATTTGTCGTGTGCTGGGAATCAACGTCACAA
>BBVC01000025.1 GCA_001192655.1 Caedimonas varicaedens | reverse complement strand
TTCTTCCCCGGTTATGTCAGGGCACAAGCTGACACGCACTGCTTCACGGGCATGATTTTCAGGGATACCCATCGCCAGCAAAACATGGGAAACCCCTATTTTTCCTGAAGAACACGCCGCACCTGCGCTCAGGGCATACCCCGCCAAATCAATATTCATTAATTGGAGTTCATTGGAAATCCCCGGCAGGCGCACCAGGGAAGTATTGGGCAAACGAGGCGAAAGAGCACCATAAATTTCTATTCCTTGCATTTTCTCCTGAATTTTTCCTTCAAAAGAATCTCGCAGTTTTTCAACTCTATACCAATCGTCCCTGACGGCTTCCTGCACGGCAATGCCGAATCCTGCAATCGCTGCAACGTTATGTGTTCCCGCCCGGCGATTTTTCTCTTGTGCACCCCCCCGAATAAGGGAAGGAAGTGCAATAGTTTCCTTTAAAATCAACGCTCCTGCTCCAGAAGGTCCGCCAATCTTGCTGGATGCAACGGTCAGCGCATCGACTCCCAGGGTTCTAAAGCTAACAGGAATCCGTCCCACAGCCTGCACAGCATCTGTGTGAATAAACGCGCCATAAGACTTCACAAGGCGCATGATATCAGAAAGAGGTTGAATAACGCCTGTTTCATTGTTTGCCATATGGACCGACACTAAAGTCGGCATTCTCTCCTGCAAAAGCTCTTCCAGCCTTTCCAAGTTCAAAATTCCGTCTACGCTTACAGGCAATTGAATCGCTTTGTCTGAGGCGTAAAGTGTTGAGACATGATCTGTGGCACACACTAAAATTCGAAAACCCTGCTCTTCAAATCCCCGAATAATAAGGTTGTTGGCTTCACTGCCACAGCTTGTAAAAATGACGTCACGGATATCTGCTTCAAGGGCATCTGCCACTTGATGGCGGGCGTTCTCAACAATATTAAAAAGATGGCGGCCATCAGTATGCACGGATGAAGCATTCCCCCAAAGCCTCAGAACCTCAAGCATTTTTTCATAGGCACAGGGCTTGAGGGGCGCACCGGCATTATAATCCAGATAAATTCTTGACATTTTCTACAATACTCTTTGCTCTAATGCACAAAAAGAACGACGGGAAGTAAGAGAACGCACGCAGAGATCATAAAGCGTTACCGAACTGAAATAATCTTCAATACGTTCTTCAAGTCCCGCCCATAAATCATGAGTCAGGCATTTTTGTGATGTTCCCTGACAACTCAAATCAGATTTTACAGAACAGCGCGTCGTTTTCACATTTTCCTCAACAGCCTGAAGAATATCAGAAATTTTCAATTTCTCCGGCATCAGAGCCAAAATATACCCTCCCTGATGTCCACGCACGCTTTTGACCAATCCCTTTTTGCGCAGCTTTGCAAAAAGTTGCTCAAGGTAGGAAAGAGGAAGAGTCTGTCGCTCGGCAATCTCCGTCAGGCGTACAGGGACAGACGAACCGCAGGACGCCAAATCTGCCATAGCCATCACAGCATACTGTGCTTTTGTTCCTAATTTCATGAACGCTCTTTCATTGACTCTATGGGAATAAACCTATCAATCATGATTAAATTAGTCAAGATTGAAAAGTGTTGGCAGCGGACGTAATTTGATGCAGGACAGTAATTGAGAATCAATAAATCGATGATCCTATTTAACGATATTATTGAGCTATTTCACACATTTTCTTCTGAATAAAAAAATAGGAATTTTGACACTTCTTCAGTATTTCTGTACAATACAAGAAATTAAATTCCAAAGAGATGACTTTGTCCCTAGCTTCTTCCTATTCTCCACCTTGCCCTCACTTTGGTCTATGTGGCGGGTGTGCATTACAACATTTATCTCCTTCTGACTATAGAGACTATAAACAGCAGAAAATTCTTCGATCCTTTGAACGCCAGAAAATCTCTCTTGATCATGTTCTTTTCGATCCTATAGAAATTGTTTTGCCGCAAACCCGTCGCCGCGCTGTTCTGAAAGCTCATAGGGCAGCTCAATCTGTTGTTGATGTTGGATTTTATCAGCGTGAGAGTCACAAAATAGTTGATATTCAACGCTGTTTTGTTGTGCTTCCAGAGATTGAACAACTTATCTCCCCCTTAAGGCAAGTGCTGATCGCTCTTTTGCCTCTTCGATCTAAGGCAGAAATTTTTGTGACAAAGTGTGAGCAAGGACTTGATGTTGCCCTGAAACGCGTAGAACCTTCGATTCTGACTCTTGAACAGCGGGAAGCTGGGGCTCAATTTGCCATAGAGCAAAAGCTGGCACGTTTGAGCATTGATGGAGAACCCCTTTATATTGCAGCATCTCCTACCGTTTCTTTTTCAGGATTTTCTGTTGACATCACACCAGATTCTTTTTTACAGGCCAGCTTCACTTCTGATGAATGGCTTGCAAAAAAAGTCTGTCATGCCATTCCTCCAGAACCACAGAAAATTGCTGATTTATTTTGTGGGCGCGGCACGTTGACTTTACCGTTAACAAAATTGGGAACGGTTCATGGTTATGAGATGGATCAAAAAGCATTAATAGCTCTTCAAAAAACAATTACAAAGCATCATCTGCCAGTCACGCTTCATCATCGCCACCTTTTCAAAGAGCCCCTGACATTGCCAGAGCTCGCTCTTTTTGATGTGGTTGTTCTAAATCCGCCTCGGGAAGGCGCTCTTGCACAAATCAAACATCTGGCTCAAACGCAGGTAAAGCGAATTATTATGGTATCCTGCAATCTGCAATCCTGCACGCGGGATGCCAGAATTTTGATAGACGGGCATTATGAACTCAAGGAACTCTATCCCCTGGATCAATTTCTCTGGTCAGAACATGTAGAAGTGGTGACTGTTTTTGATTTAAAAGGATAATATTAGATCTATACGCTTAAGTCATTTTAAGAATTCATTAATTCTTTATTTAACTTACTGTATTTTTTATATAAGCCTTGCTACGCTGCAACTGTTTACTCAATCATTAATGGAGAAAAAAATGAAAAATTTTTTAATAATCGTTGTGTTAAGTTTCATTGCATCGTTATCGGTTTCTGCTTCTTATAGGGAGGATGATATGGATGGTGAAAGAATAAATGCAGTAATAACGAAAGTTTGCTCTGCTCAAATTAAAGAAAATGAAAAAGAACGAATTATTATAGAAGAACTTTTCAATAAATTGAACGGAAATAATAATGCAATTCTCTCTCTTGCGAAGCATATCAACTCTTTTCCTGGAGACACAGATAATACTTTAGGATATACGTACACAAGGCTAGGGGTTGCATTAACAGTTATTAGAAGCCTTACAGAGCAAGACCATACTAACTTTAATTTCAGCTTGAAGGAGAAAAACGACATTCTACAGTCTCTTGCTACCGAACTATCTAAAACATACTTCGGTGTTTTTAAGAGCAGCAAGGGGGGCGGGGACTACTCGATCTCGCCTGTTGGTGAAAGATGTTCTTATATTTTAGAGCTTTGTGGTACCCTTCTGTCTGAAAAGGGCCAAAGTCAACTTATGAATAAACGTTAGCGAGGGGGACTTCACTACTCGTTTTTATTATACAGGTGGTGAAGTCCTATGCTGTGTATATGGTAGGGAAATGAATGATATATAGCATCGTGAGTACGTTAATAAAAATTTTATCCTGTTATAAATTGAGTGATGAAAATAATTAAAATAACAAACTTATCTTCTTTTTTCCTTATTATTATAGGATTTGTGATGTGTTTGAGAGGTGGAGGCGCCATTAATGATATGGTTACCGATAATGAAGATCCACAGCTTATTGCGATGCATGAAAGACTGCTGAATATATGGACTTATACTGAAATCTGTTTCATAGCAATGTTTGTTATATCATTATGTCTTTGGGTATATATTTCTAAGATTAAACAGACCAAAACTTAAGAATTATGCACTGTAAAAATCTCATATCCTGTCGCTGTAACGCCGAGGGAATGTTCAAATTGTGCGGAAAGTGAGTGATCTCTGGTCACGGCTGTCCACCCATCGTCAAGAACTTTTACAGGGTATTTTCCAGCATTGACCATAGGTTCTATGGTAAAGAACATGCCTTCCTTCAGCACAAGCCCCTCTCCCGGTTTTCCAAAATGTAAAACTTCAGGATCATCATGAAAAACGCGCCCAATACCATGACCACAAAAATCCCGTACAACTGAGAATCTTTGTTCTTCCACAAAACTTTGGATGGCATGCCCCACATCGCCTAGCGTTGCGCCCGGCTTTACCGCTTCAATGCCGCGCATCATGGCTTCGTAAGTAATATTAATCAGGCGGCTTGCCAACAGATTAATCTTTCCAACCGGAAAAGTACGATTTGTATCGCCATACCATCCATCAAGAATAACAGTCACATCGATGTTCAGGATGTCTCCTTCCCTCAGAATTTTTTTCTCACTGGGGATCCCGTGACACACGACATGATTAACTGAGGTACAAATTGATTTGGGAAATCCTCTATAATTCAGGGGTGCAGGAATGGCATTATGGCTGATAATAAAATCATGACATAAAGTATTCAGCTGTTCTGTGGAAACACCAGGGCAAATATGAGGCTCAATAAAATCCAGAGTCTGCGCGGCAAGTTTCCCTGCACGACGCATCCCCTCAAAGCCTTCTGCATTATAAATTTTTACTTTGCGAATCTCAGAGTGAAGGGGAGAAAAAGAATAATCTATCATTGCTTTATTAAAATCGACTATCGACCCTTTGTCTTAATTTGATCTCTTTCAGTGTTATATGGCAATCATACGCCAGGAATTCAACCCCACAGGCACGCGCTTCCCTGGCAGCCTGACTGTAAAGAAAATCCAAATCTTCGGCAAGGGAAAAGGAGTGACAGTCTGACCGCTGGATAATATAAAGCGTCACGGCACGATGATTTTCTCTGCGCATGGCCATCAAATCTCTCAGATGTTTGGCGCCACGAGTGGTTACAGAATCAGGGAATTGGGCTTCATGTCCCCGCTTGAGATGCACATTTTTGATCTCGAGGTAACAAAGTTCACCTTGTTCATTAAACAGCAGAAAATCGATACGGGAGTTTTCACTATATTTGACTTCTCTCTTGTAAAAAGGAAACTCCGCCAGTTCAGGAATCATCTTTTTTTCAAGAGCCTCAGCAACCAGGTGATTAGGCAAGGACGTATTAATACCCACCAGAGTATTATCTACCCCAACAATTTCCCAACTATATTTTAAAGTACGGGGACTCTCATCAGGAAAAGATTTCACCCATACGGGTGCACCCGGCACAAGCAAGCCCAACATAGCACCAGAATTGGCACAATGAGCTGTCACAATACGACCATCTTCCAGTTCAAGATCAACAAGGAAGCGCTTGTATCGTTTAATGAATTTTCCCGATAAAAGAGGTCTTTCAAATTCCATCATTAACTTCAATTTGCATAAGTATTAAAGTTCTTTTATCATTTTGGAATTTATATAGATAGGGTGTTAAAAAATGTTGCCTAAAACCGTTCCTACTGCTGCCCTTCTTATTATCGGCAATGAAATCCTCTCAGGTCAAACACAGGATCAAAACGCTCATTTTTTGGCTCAGCGACTTGCTGTTCAAGGTATTTCGTTGCGAGAATATCGAACTATTCCCGACGACGAAGAAGCGATTATTGAAGCCCTTAACGCGCTGCGCCAGAAATATACTTACGTTTTTACAACAGGCGGTATCGGCCCTACCCATGATGATATTACGGTAAGGGCTGTTGCAAGAGCTTTTAACCGGAAAATCGAGAGAAATCCAAAGGTAGAAGCAGCGTTTATATCCGTGTATCCAGATATAAATTCTAAAGATGATCCACGTCTTCGAATGGCTGACATGCCTGAAGGGGCAGCGCTTATCGCCAACTCTATCAGCACAGCCCCCGGCTTTCAGGTGGAGAACGTTTTTGTTCTTGCCGGCGTTCCTGACATTATGCAGGGAATGTTCAACAACCTTGTTCCCCAATTGCAAAAAGGCCCTCTCCTTTTTACACGTATTGTTTTCTGTAAAATTTTTGAAAGTCGAATTGCGATTAAGCTCGAAAGTATTCAAAATGCCTATCCAGATGTTGAGATTGGCAGCTATCCTTCATGGAAACAAGAAGAAGAACAGGGGGTAAAGCTTGTGTTTAAGGGTTTTAATGCAGGTGAAGTTGAAAAAGCCTTTGAAGAACTGATAAAATATGCTCATGAGTCAGCGATCTCTACCAGGACTCTTTAAATCTCAGATATAATTCTTTTTGCTAGTAAGTCATTGTAAATCACTTTAAAATGTATTCTAATAATTATAAAATTCGGGAGAAAAATATGCTAAAGCGAATTGTCCTCGTTCTTGACGCTTCAACAGCGGGAAAGATAGCACGCACGTACACCTTTGATCTTGCAAAACAATATAAGGCAGAAGTGTTGGGAGTCGCCGTCCTTGACACTCCTTGGCTAACAGCTCCCCAACCTGAACCCCTGGGGGGATCTGCATTCAAAATTCAAGCAGATGAAGCGATTGTGCGTTCTACTCAATCTCATATAGATGAATTACTTGCAGAATTCAAAACGGTATGCAAGCAAGAAGCTGTTTCCTTTCAGGCACTGGAGATTGAAGGTTTTCCTGCCAACGAAATTGAAATGGCTTCCTATCAGGGAGACCTTATCGTTCTGGGAAAAACTACTGATTTTCACTTTGAACTGGATGGGCATTCAGATAGCACTGTCAAGCACATCGCTCATGACAATCCCCGTCCTCTTATTGTTGTGCCTGCAATCCCTGAGAAAACAAATACCATTGTTGTCGCCTATGATGGAGAGATTCAATCTGCTCGCGCGCTTCACATGTTTCTATTGCTTAATTTGGGCAAAGGAAAACATTTGCATATCGTGAATGTGAATGACGACCCCCAGGAAGGAAAAGAACTGATATCTCTTGCTCTTAAATTATGTGAATCTCATGGCGTTAAGGCAGAAGGAAAAATTTTGAAAAAAAGTCATTCAACAGGAGAGAGCCTGCTGGAATTTTCTGATAAAATCAAGGCTGAAATGATCGTCTTGGGTTCGTTTGGACATACCTTGATTCGGGATGTCTTTTTTGGATCGTGCTCTAAAATGATGCTGAAAAAATCGCGGGTTCCCCTCTTTATCCATCATTAAAATAGTTTGCACTAAACCGTACGAATCACATAGACCGAGGTAATCATGTCATGAAGGGCTTGTTTGCGAGGCGTAAAAGCAATCATGAGATATCCAATTCCCAAAATCATGGCAGAGAATAAAGAAGCCACATAACGAATGGCTGCACGCACAAAGGAAATACGTTGTTCTTCCTCATCAATGATTTTCAACCCAAAAGCACGCATCCCGAGAGTTGCTTGAAGCCTTGAAGATTGTTGAGCCGCATAATATAGAACTGCCAACAAAAAGGACACCCAGCCTGGCGTAAAGACAGAGCCATAACAATAAACTTCATAAGAGCCATTTTTAACACATTCAAAGAATGTCGAGGGATCAAAAAACATATTTTCTATATCTCCCTTTACTTTGATGTATGTGGGAAAAGAAAAAAACAGCTTTTTCATGAGACCTTCAAGGAAAATGAGAATAATAAAATCGATAACTGCCGCGCCTGCACGAATCCAGAATCCTGCATAAGAGCATTTTTTTACAGAGACTTCATCTGAAACTAACTTATTTTTTGCCATTCTCTCGGACTTTCCTGAATGTTCTGATTAATCTGATGCGAATTTTGTGCTGTGCTGAGAAACTTTTTCCTGAAATTGGCTATTCAAACTGCTAAAAGTCTCAGTATAGGCACTATATTGTTGATCACCATATGTACGCCTTTCCTTGAGATCAACATAAAATTTTCCCTGCTCTTCTGACATCACAGAGCATTTATTCGCACCCTCAGAATCATAATAGGCAGCCATATCGTTTTCCCTGTAATTCTAAAATATTTTCTTAAACGTATCACGATAAATATACAAAGTTAATAAAAAAGCGCCCTACACAAGGGCGCTTTATCATGCAATCTCCTGAAGATTCTTATTTGTCTTCCTTCATCATACCTTCATCTTTTTTTATCATGTCTTCATCTTTTTTTACGACGTCTTTATCTTCTTTTACCATCTCTTCGTCTTTTTTCACGACGTCTTTATCTTCTTTTACCATGTCTTCATCTTTTTTTACGACGTCTTTATCTTCTTTTACCATCTCTTCGTCTTTTTTCACGACGTCTTTATCCATTTTTATGACATCTTTGTCATCGATTTTTTTTGTTGCCATCTCTTCTTTATCGGCTGTGGCAAAAACCATCGGAGCACTTGTCAAGCCTAAGCCAATTATCACTGCCACAAACATTCGAAATATTTTCATCGTCATTCTCCTATATTTTTAACTATGCCAACACACCAAGGGATCGTAAGATATACGAATCTCTTTATATATATGATACTTTTATTATATTGATAAATTATTACTTTATGAAAAAAATTTTATATTTTTTAAATAAGTATTTTTTATTCATATCAAAAATAAATATAGATGAATCTATATTTAAAATACTATTGACTTTCAAAGGGATTTTATGTTTCGTCATAAAATATTGTAGGGAGTTTTCTACTTGAAGTCCGAAAATATTTGGTATCAAACATTAAAACTTTATGTGGATCGACGGGTTGCGGTCATTTTTCTTATGGGTTTTTCTTGTGGAATTCCCCTTCTATTAACGGCCTCTACACTCAATATCTGGTTAAGTCAGAGGGGCATTCAATACTCTGAAATTGGTTATATGGCGCTTACTGCTCTGCCCTACACTCTCAAATTTTTATGGGCTCCTTTTGTAGATCATCTTAAGCTACCCTTCCTGACCAGATGGTTAGGGCGACGACGTGCCTGGCTTTTTCTAAGTCAAGTTATCTTGATCATCAGTATTTTTTGTTTGGGAATCGTTAAACCAGAGAAAAATCTTGGAATAACTGCCTTATTGGCATTTATCGTTGCTTTTGCGTCTGCTACTCAGGATATTGTAACACTCGCCTATCAGACGGAGCGTTTGAGATCATTTCAATATGGCGCAGGAGAAGCTGCCGGAATTTTTGGATATCGCCTGGGTTTGCTTTTGGCCGGAGCAGGAGCGCTTTATCTTGCCGAATTTATCTCGTGGAATCTTGTATACATCATCATGGCGATGGCCATCAACATTGGGATCGTGACAACTTTGCTGTGTGAAGAACCACATCCCCTCATAAAAAAAACTGAACGTCGGAAAGCCCATCTTTTAAGTTGGCTTTATGAAGCCGTAATCTGCCCTTTTACAAATTATATGGGACAAAAAAGCTGGCTTCTCTTGCTTTTAGTCATGTTCTTTTACAAGCTTGGTGACAACATGATTGGCAATATGCAGAATTTATTCTATCTCGATCTTGGTTTTTCCAAAACAGACATTGCCAATGCCTCTAAGATTTTTGGGATGTGGGCTTCCATTCTTGGGGGATTTGTAGGGGGTGTCCTTGTTGTCCGTCATGGGATGATAAAAAGTCTTTTTTATATGGGAGCCATCCATGGGCTTGGTATGTTTGGATACTTGATTCTGTTTTATGCAGGATATAATCTCCCTCTCCTCTATGCTACTGTTGCTGTGGAAGATATAACAGGGGGTATGCGCGTCACAGCGCTTTTTGCGTATCAAATGACCTTATGTAGTCCCGCCTATGCAGCAACCCAATTTGCACTTTTTACATCCATTGTTCACTTGGGGCGGGTTTTGTGCGCTGCTCCTTCGGGCTGGATTATTGAACAAATAGGATGGGGCCATTTTTTTGCTCTCAGCATTCTTTCCAATATCCCCGTCCTTGTCCTGGTATGGTGGCTTTCCCGCACTTTAGAGGAATCCCTTTTTATTTTCCGGAAAATTAAATTTTGGCAGACAAAGGCTTTAAATTTTCCTTCAAATTAGTTATCTTATCGTCGAAAGGGAGAGCAATAAAATGAACGGCTCTGTTGTGTATATCGAGACTCTCTTCGCTTCTTGTAAGGGCGGCAACGAATCAGATGGGCATCCTCATGTTTATCTTGACCTTGAAAAAAAAGGTGAAATAGTATGTCCTTATTGCAGTCGCCACTTTGTTTTAAAACAAAAAATGCCAGCAAAAAAAGAACCGTCTCTATGAAATTATCACGGTGTTTATGTGCCTTCTCTTTTTTATTTGCTATTTCTTCTATGCAAGTGCACGCCACAGGTGTTTCTGTAGAGCAACTTCTTGATGTCTTGCCTGAATTAGCGGATCTGAAACCCAGCCCTGTTGTCCGTCCAGGCATTGTAGGAAAAATTATAACGATTGATGGAAAAACATATAATGTCCGTTATTGCTATTATGAATCGGCTGATCCACAGTTTAACGATCCTTTTAAAGTCTTTGCCCGAAATAAAAAATATATCAACAACGTATTAAAATCTTATTCACCAGCGGAATTACCCATTGGGCCAGTCATGACCTTTGGAAGCAACGAGGAAGATAAGAAAAACAAAATTTTCTATATGATCAGCATAAAAGATATTACAGAAATCGGTCAATAAAGATAATCGAGCCAGGAAAGCTTTTATAAACCCCACTGTTTAATACATTTGTTTTAAACAGACTTGATATCCCGTGTGCGCCGTTTACCATGAATATCTTCCACAGGTCGATTTAATTCTGGCATTGTTTTTGCACCATAAGGCATACCGGCAACGTTACTTCCCTTAACATTCTGAGCTTCAAAGAGATATCTTTCCGCCCGCTGCATAACTCTTTGTGCCTCAAGGGTTTCACCAGGGAAGACAAGTCCCCCCAGAGAAATTGTTGCACCGACGTTAAGGTCATCATTTATCACGAGCTTCATTTTCTGAACTGCTGAGATCAAACGATCAGACGCCCGAATAATTCCCCATCGATCACAATCTTTCAAGATGATTCCAAAACAACATCCGCTGGTTCGTCCCATAAAATCATTAAAACGAATAGCACCCCGAATGGCCTCTGCAGCTTCCTTGATCAGTAATTCTGACGCTTTTAATCCATAAGTGCAGGCAAAAAGAGTTAATCGGTCAATTGTTGCGGCGATATAAGCACTGGGAACACCTGATTGTTCAGATTGCTCAAGATGAGAAGCTAGCGTTTCCAATAAGACATCTTTTTCCGAAAAACCGGTCAACGGATCATATCCGCTCAGATTTTGAGGAAGTGTACTATTGGGATCTTCATCTAGAAACTTCAGCCCCCCCTGAATACCAATAGGCTGATTTTGCTCATCATAAAGAATTTCTCCTTTTTCCTCTACCGGGCAACGACTGTAGTTAGGCAACGATAGATTATAGCGAATATTAAATTTTGAGTTCTTGGGAGAAGCTTGCGTCAGCGTATAAAGTCGTAACCAAAAATTTTCAGCATCCAAAGCATTATTAAAACTGCTTCCTAATGTTAGGGGTGTTTCCGGGCTGAGCAGTTTATTAATTGGGCCTCTCCAATCAATAACATCAGTCTTTAAATCCCATTGATACTCAATAAGACCATAGAGCTTAATAAGATCAATGGCCTCCAGCTTTTTAGCATTATTTGCTTCCAAGTTTGCCTCCATCCTGATCTGATTTCATTCTCAGTCTAAGCTGTATTACTTTCCAGTGGATTAATTTTTACAAAAAAAATTGATAAATTTTAATTTTTTTTTCACATTATACCCAAAGAATCTAAAACTCTGGGCGAGCGGTCAACATCATTTATCCATCAAGTTTCTTTTTGAGTATTTCATTCACTACCTGTGGATTCCCCTTACCGGCCATTTCTCTCATGACAAGGCCAACAAAAAAACCAAAAAGCTTATCTTTTCCAAAACGATACTCTGCCACTTTGTCTGCGTTATCAGCCAAGATACGATCAATACTTGCAGAAATGGCAGAATCATCGCTAACCTGCTCAAGCCCCTTTCTTTTGACAATCAACGTAGGAAAATCACCTGTATCCCACATCTCAGGAAATATTTCTTTTGCAATTCGTCCTGAAATCACGCTATCCAGTAAAAGCTTTACCAATTCCGCAAGAGCCTCTGGCGTGATGCGAGATTGTTCAAGGGAAAGAGCATCCCGGTTAAGTGCCGCAAATAATTCGCCAATAATCCAATTGGCACAGATTTTTGAAAATTTCTGAATTTCATATTTATCTGAACGAAAACTCAAACATTTCTCATAGAAATCAGCGGTTTCTGCCTCTGAAGTCAAGACCCCTGCATCATAAGACGTCAAACCAAAGTCCTGGATAAAACGTGTCTTTTTAGCATCAGGAAGCTCAGGCAAGGTTGCACGGGTACGCTCAATCTCTTCCTGAGATAAAATCAGGGGTGGCAAATCAGGGTCAGGAAAATATCGATAATCATGGGCGTCTTCCTTATTGCGCATAGAGCGTGTCTCATTCTTGCCAGGGTCAAAAAGTCGTGTTTCCTGATCTATGGTTCTCCCCTTTTCAAGGATATCCATCTGACGCTTGATTTCAAATTGAATGGCCTGACCTATAAAACGGATAGAATTGACATTTTTAATTTCAGCGCGCGTTCCAAAAGGCTCACCAGGTCGACGCAGGGAAACATTGACATCCGCACGCAAGCTGCCTTGCTCCATATTACCATCACATGTTCCCAGACATCTTAAAAGCGCACGCAATTTTTTCACAAATGCCTGAGCTTCTTCGGCACTGCGCATATCAGGTTCAGTCACAATCTCCATAAGCGCAACCCCTGAACGATTCAGATCAATATAACTTTTAGAGGGATGTTGATCATGTATGCTTTTACCAGCATCCTGCTCGAGATGAAGTCTGGTAATTCCTATAGATTTTACGGTACCGTCTTCAAGTTCAATATTAAGGGATCCCTTCCCTACAATAGGATACCTAAACTGGGAAATTTGATACCCCTGAGGCAAATCAGGATAAAAATAATTTTTCCGGTCGAAAATAGACATTTTGTTGATTTCAGCATTCAAACCCAAGCCTGTTTTGATCGCCTGCTGCACACAAAATTGATTAATAATCGGCAACATTCCTGGAAATCCCGCATCCACAAATGAGACTTGGGTATTGGGAGAAGCGCCAAACGTTGTAGCTGCACCGGAAAAAAGCTTGGACTTGGAATCAATTTGAGCATGAACCTCAAGACCAATTACGACTTCCCAAAGTCCCGTTGAGCCTTGTACACAGGATGAAGGTAACGTCATGATACTTTTCTCAATTCCTTAACTTGATTAGAAAATTCAGCCGCATTTTCAATAAGATATCCGGCATTCAGAATGCGTTCCTCTTCAAAGGCAGGAGCAATAACTTGAAGACCCAGCGGCATCCCCTCGCCTGTTAACCCTGCGGGTACTGAAAGAGCAGGAAGACCTGCCAAATTAGCAGGAACCGTCAGCACATCATTCATATACATCGTGACTGGATCTTTGGGCTCCTCTCCAATGGCAAATGCTGCGTTTGGCGTCGTTGGTGTCAGGATAAGATCTACTTTTTTATAAGCTTCCTGAAAATCCCGGGTGATAAGACGACGAATTTTCTGAGCTTTCAAATAATAGGCATCATAATATCCCGCTGATAACACGTAGGTTCCCATCATGATTCGCCGTTTGACTTCTTTCCCGAAACCTGCTGAACGAGTTTTCTCATACATATCTTCAAGAGTGTCACCAGGAACACGCAATCCATAGCGAACCCCGTCATAACGAGCAAGATTAGAGGATGCTTCGGCAGGCGCTAGAATATAATAGACTGGCAGCGCGTATTTTGTATGGGGAAGAGAAATATCCACAATTTCTGCACCCGCAGATTTCATCCATTCTATTCCTTTTGACCAGAGTTGTTCAATTTCAGGATTCATGCCTTCCACACGATATTCCCTGGGAATCCCGACGCACAGACCCTTGATATTACCCGTCAGACTTGATTCATAAGAGGGGACAGGAAGATCAACAGATGTTGCATCTCTGGGATCAAATCCCGCCATCGCTTCCATCATGACGGCACAATCGCGCACAGTTCTGGTCATGGGTCCTGCCTGATCAAGAGAAGAAGCAAAGGCGACAATACCCCATCGAGAACAACGACCATAGGTAGGCTTTAACCCGACAATTCCTGTAAAAGCGGCCGGTTGGCGGATAGATCCTCCCGTATCAGTTCCTGTCGCGGCTACAGCCATACCTGCTGCAACAACTGTTGCTGATCCTCCCGAAGAACCTCCCGGCACAAATTGACGGGCATCATCTCTTATCTTCCACGGACTTGTAACGGGGCCAAAAGCGCTCGTCAAATTCGACGATCCCATGGCAAATTCATCCATATTAAGCTTGCCAAGGGTGACGGCGCCCGCAGCTTTCAGTTTTTCTGTGATAGTTGATTCATAGGGAGGGATATAATTTTCCAGGATTTTTGAACCCGCGGTAGTACGAATACCCTGAGTACAAAACAGATCTTTGATGCCAATGGGAATCCCTTCCATCAAACGAGCCTGCTCTCCCCTGGCAAGTCGATCATCACACGCTTTGGCTTGCTCTAGGGCAATTTCCGGGGTTTCAAGGACATAGGCGTTAAGGTCTCGCCCTTTTTCAGTCTGCCTAAGATAAGCCTGTGTCAGCTCGCACGCAGAAAAAGACTTTTTGATAAGTCCTTCTTTTGCCTCTGAAAGAGTAAATTTGGTAAGATCAGACATTCACATACCTAACTGATTTATAAATTATTCAATAACTTTCGGAACAGAAAACATACTCAGTTCACTTTCTGGCGCATTTCCAACAATACTTTCTGCGTAATTTCCATCTGTAACAAGGTCAGCCCGACGACGCATTTGATCCTGATTCACACTGAACATCGGCTCTACATTGGTTGTATCCACCTCATCCAATTGTTTTACCCACTCTAGAATACGATTCAAATCTTTCATCAAGGATTCAGTTTCGGCAGGTTGTATTTTCAGTCGCGCGAGATGTGCAATTTTTATAACCATCAACGAATCTATAACCATAACTATCTCATCACTTTTTAAATTTTTCCATGAAATTTCGGGCGTTAAAAGAGAGGTCACTCAAATCTGTCAAACGCTGTCAACTTCTTATAAAGCCCAACATTATCACGGATAGACAAAGACGCAAGAGGTGATGTTTCTTTTTTAAGAAACTCAAGATGGTGAGTTTTTTTGATTATTGATGACAATCGTTCCCTTGGCATTTAAATAGTCCAGGAATCTGGGCAAAACCTTTTTCATCTTTTCCTCCAGTTGCCATGGGGGATTAAGAATCGCCATTCCGCATCCCTTCAATCCTTCTTCCTGAGGCTCTCTATGGATTGTCATTTCAAGACGCAAAATATTTCCAAAACCCAAGCAGCTCAACTCCTTGTAAAATTGATCCACGATCTTCATTTCTTTAAGAGGATACCAAATAGCATAAATGCCGTGAGCAAAACGTTTTTGAGCTTCTTTTAATCCTTCAATAATCGCCTTAAATTCATCCCGCCTTTCAAAGGGGGGATCAATCAACACAACCCCTCGCCGCTCTGGTGGAGGCAAAAGTGCTTTTAAAGACTGGTATCCATCTTGAAAAAACACTTTAATCCGTGGGTCTTTTTCAAAAAAGCCGTTCAGGACTTTGATGTCTTCAAGATGAAGTTCCGAAAGTCTTAAACGATCATTTTTTCCAAGATAAAAGCGCGCAAAAAAAGGGGATCCGGGATAATTTTTCAGTTTTTCTTCACTCCCATTAACTGAACGAACGACACGAATATAGGCATCCAAGTCAGGGTCTTTTGACGCATTTTGAAGAAAATACTCAATGCCTGTCTGATATTCCAGAGTTTTTTGAGCTTCCATTGAGTGGATATTATAAAGTCCCAAGCCCGCATGGGTATCAATCACACAAAAAGGTGTTTTCTTTTCCCGCAATTTTAATAAAAGCTCTGTAAAAATAAAATGCTTAAAGACATCAGAAAAGCTGCCGGCGTGATAAAGATGACGGTAATTCATATTAGATGGGCAATCTGATACTCACACGCAACCCACCCAGAGAAGAATCTTCGAGACAGATTGTTCCACCATGAGCATGAATGATATCACGTGTTATTGCCAGTCCTAATCCTACCCCCCCTGTTTCATTGTTACGCGATTCCTCTAAGCGAAAAAAGGGACGAAAAACTTCTTCTCTGTAGAACTCAGAAATACCCGGACCATCATCATCAAAATAAATCTTAATATGATTCTTGCGGCGGGTTAAAGTAATCCGAAGATTTTTGGCATATTTCATGGCATTGCCGATAAGATTTGACAGACATCGCGTCATGGCATTTTGACGATAGGAAAAGTAAACAGGAGACGGTGGCATATCCAACGTAATACGACTAAAGGTATATTTCATAGCCACGGCAAGCACTAACTCTGAAAAATTATGTCTTTGAGTTTCTTCTCCTTCTTCTCCTTTTGCAAAAGCAAGAAACTCTTCAATCATATGACTCATTTCCTTAATATCTTCACGCAATTGCCCTGTGGATTCAGAAGGTTTCATCATGGCAAGCTGAAGTTCCATACGTGTCAGAGGTGTTTTCAAATCATGAGAAATGCCCGCCAACATTTCTGTTCTTTGCGTTATCTGGCGCCTGATTCGTTCTTTCATAATATTAAAGGCGTGTATTACCTTCCGCATTTCAAAGGAGCCTGTGGGTTTTAAGGAATCCACATTCTGCCCACGACCAAAATCATCAACAACCCTGGAAAGACGACTCAAAGGTTTTATCTGATTTTTCAGAAAAATAATTGAAATAAAGAGAAAAATAAAAGGTGTCAGGATAATCCACCATAACAAAATCGCCGTTGTCTTGGGATAAAGATGCTTCAACTGATCCTTGAAAAGGAAAAGACCTCTGGGTGTTGTAACCTCAATAATCAAATGCTCATCCTCTAGGCTGACTTTAAAAGGATAATTAAAATACCTTTTCAGTGCTTCACGAAGAATCTCATCATCGTAAGGAGACACTTGAAGAGCTTCGTGAGCTTTTCTATGGGAAGAAGGTAAACTGATTTCCAAGGCATAATGCTTTAGAACATAGCTCTGAAGCGCAGGAAATTCAGCTCCAGAAGCAGGTATCACAATGTTTAAGGCACCTGAAATTTTTCCGGCGATATCATCTGCCAAAAGTTGGGTCACCTTGTCCAGATGTCGATCAATAAAAATATAGGCTGTAATGGATTGCACAAGAATAATAGGGGTAATAAGAATAATCAGAGATCGCCCAAAAAGGCTGTTGGGTAAAAATTTTTTCAAAAATTTAAAAGGAGAAAAGAACTTGATCATTAATTTGGCCGTAAAACGTACCCTCGATGACGAACTGTCTGAAGATAAAGAGGCTGTTTGGGGTCATCTTCAATCTTCTTGCGCAATCGAGCCATTTGCACATCTACATTACGAATGCTCGGGTTAAGTCCAAGCTTATCTGCCAGTTCTTCTCGCGTCAACACAACATTGGGCTGTGCAGAAAAGATCTTTAAAAGATTTCCCTCAAGCGTTGTTAAATAGACGATTTCGTTTCCATGATAAAGCATTTCACGGCCGACATCATAAATATATTTTCCCAATTTAATCAATTTGTTGGGAAAACGATTTTCGTAAACGCGCTCAAGAAGCTTATGAAGGCGTAAAATAAGCTCACGGGGCTCAAAGGGCTTGGAGAGATAATCATCAACGCCGGCTTCTAACCCTTCAATGCGGTTTTCCACGTCTCCCAGGGCTGTTAACATCAAAACAGGAAGATTGTACTTTGGATGAGAATGATCAGCCCGCCATTTCTGAATAAATTGCACCCCTGATTCATGGGGCATCATTGAATCAAGAATTATCAAATCTATATTATCATTATTCAGACGTGCGCGGGCTTCTTCAGCGCTTTGGGCTGTCACCACCCAAAAACCCTGTTCCATCAAATATTTTTCCAAAAGATCGCGTAACCGCCGATCGTCATCAACAACCAATAATGTAAATGATCTTTCTGCCATTTTATAAAGTCCTCAGACAACCGATCTTAAATTTTTGTATTTTAAGCCTTGCATCCTTCAGAAGATAGTGTTTTTTTGTATATATTGTGAAAAGTATTCATTTGGAGAGCATCAGTGGCGGAAACTCAATTTGACGTTATTATTATTGGGGGAGGGCCTGGGGGCTATGTTGCTGCTGTACGTGCTGCTCAACTTAATCTGAAAACAGCCCTGGTCGAATCAACGCATCTGGGGGGCATTTGCCTGAATTGGGGTTGTATTCCGACGAAAGCTCTCTTGAGATCCTCAGAAATTTATACATTGATAGAACATGCTGAGACTTATGGTCTGACCATTGAAAAACGGGGGTTTAACCTTTCCAAAATAGTGGAAAGATCCAGGAATATATCCAATCAACTCACAAAAGGTATTCAGCATCTTCTCAAGAAGAATAAAGTCACCGTTTATACCGCTAAAGGAAAACTTGCTGGACGAGCCGGTAAAAATATGAAAGTAACTGCGGGATCAGATGTCTTGACAGCGCCTCATGTCATCCTTGCAACAGGTGCTCGCGCACGGGATCTTCCAGATATCAGGGCGGACGGTAAAAATATTTGGACTTATCGCGAAGCAATGATTCCTGAAAAGCTTCCCAAAACCCTTTTGATTGTGGGATCAGGCGCCATTGGGATCGAATTTGCCAGTTTTTATGCTGCCATGGGCTCTCAAGTCACAGTCGTTGAAGTGATGGAACGCATTTTACCCGCTGAGGATGAGGAAATTTCCGGTCTTGCCCAAAAAGCTTTCGAGAAAAAAGGAATCAGGATTAAGACTTCCACGTCTCTTCATTCCCTGAAAAGTACATCTCATAGCGTCAAGGCTCTTCTTAAAACATCAAAAGGAGAAGAATCCCTTGAAGTCGAAAAAGTGATACTTGCCGTCGGTATTACGGGGAATACAGAAGATTTAGGCCTGGAAGGAACGAAAGTTAAAGTTGAAAAGAATCACATTATCGTTAATGAATGGTCTGAAACAGGTGAAAGTGGCATTTATGCCATTGGTGATGTTGCCGGTGCTCCGTGGCTTGCCCACAAGGCCAGTCATGAAGGCATTCTGACGATTGAGCGCATTGCAGGGATCCAGGGATTACACCCCTTAAAGCGCGAAAATATTCCAGGCTGCACCTATAGCCAACCACAAATTGCCAGTATCGGCCTTTCTGAAAAGAAAGCCCGTGAAGCAAGAGGCGATATTAAGGTTGGGCGTTTCCCTTTTATAGGCAATGGCAAAGCTATTGCCTTGGGTGAACCCGAAGGCCTGGTTAAAACAATCTTTGACGCCAAAACAGGGGAGCTTTTGGGAGCACATATGATTGGCGCTGAAGTGACAGAATTAATCCAGGGATATGCTATCGCGATCGCTGCAGAAGCAACAGAGGCAGAGCTGATGCACACTATTTTCCCCCACCCAACACTGTCAGAGATGATGCACGAATCTGTTCTGGATGCTTTTGGTCGTGCCATTCATATGTAAGTGAAAGAGAGATCATGGACTCAACGGCAACAAAAAAGCCTGGAAAACCTGACTGGATTCGCGTAAAAGCTCCTATTTCAAAGGAATATCAGCAGACGCGCGATCTAATCCGTCGCTATAAACTCAATACTGTCTGCGAAGAAGCCTCGTGTCCCAACATTGGCGAATGCTGGGCTAAGAAACATGCCACCGTCATGATTCTGGGGAGTGTCTGCACGCGCGCTTGCAGATTCTGTAATATTGCAACAGGAACACCGGATAAACTTGATCCTCACGAGCCTGAACGCGTTGCTGACGCTCTTGCCGAACTAGGACTGACTCACGTCGTGATCACGTCCGTAGACCGTGATGATTTGCCCGATGGGGGTGCTCAACATTTTGCCCGCACGATCAAAGCCATTCGCAAGGTTTCTCCCGCAACAACCATTGAAGTGCTGACACCGGATTTTCTTCGGAAAGAAGGTGCTGTAGAGATTGTTGTAGAAGCTAATCCCGATGTTTATAACCACAATGTTGAAACTGTCCCGCGTCTTTATCCTTCTGTTCGTCCAGGCGCCCGTTACTTTCATTCTCTCAGCTTGCTCCAAAAAATCAAAGAGCTAGCGCCCCACATGTTTACAAAATCGGGACTTATGGCAGGACTAGGAGAAGAAAAGTCAGAAATTTATCAAGTCATGGATGATTTTAGAGCCGCCCAAGTAGATTTTATGACAATCGGCCAATATCTTCAGCCCTCACCCAAACACCACCCTGTCATGAGATTTGTAACGCCTGATGAATTTCAGGACTATGAACGCATGGCCCGTGGAAAGGGTTTTTTGATGGTTTCTGCTTCTCCCTTAACGCGTTCTTCCTATCATGCCGCGGAAGATTTTGAAAGAATGCGCGAAGCAACTCGGAAAAAATTAAAAACTCATGCCGCAACACGCTGAAATTCGCATCCTTCCCTATTCAGCGGAACAAATGTTTAATTTGGTGGCTGATGTCGAAAAGTACCCCCTGTTTCTCCCCTGGTGCCAGAGTGCACGCATCATATCACGCAATGAGAATTCTTTTATTGCCGACTTAACAATTGGTTATAAATCTTTTACCCATACATTCCGCTCTCATGTTTTCCTGAACGAACCGGCGGAAATTAGGGTAGACTATTTGGGTGGACAAATGAAGCATCTCAAAAATCACTGGAAGTTTTGTGATCTTTCTAATGGGCATTCCGAAATTGATTTTCTGGTGGATTTCTCTTTTGGCTCCGGATTTCTTCAGACGGCTGTTGAAACTATTTTTGCAAAGGCTGTCTCTCAGATGATTCAGGCATTTAAAGACCGCGCCAAAAGCCTGTATGGGGCTTGACTTAAAAAACTTGAAGGCATCGAAGCTTCCTTTTATTTCCAAGCAGGGCAAAATCAATTGAATAATTGCTTAATAGGCTAAATTTTAGTAAAGTTTTAGGTATCAACGAGCTTGAGGAGAGTACTTCTCTTTTTATTCTTGTTGCAGGTTCTTCTTTAGAAAAGAGTTATTGATGGATAGATCTTTTGTGACAATGAAAATTGTCAATATTAAGCTTGCCCCTGATAGGCCGGGGATACCCATGAATAGTTGAGTGTAGTCCCTAATACTTTAGGGACTTTTTTAAATAGTCTTCCATTAGTTTGACTATCGGCAGGTTTTTA
The DNA here is from genome assembly GCA_001192655.1 of Caedimonas varicaedens. Taxonomy (GTDB): domain Bacteria; phylum Pseudomonadota; class Alphaproteobacteria; order Caedimonadales; family Caedimonadaceae; genus Caedimonas; species Caedimonas varicaedens. The sequence goes on along the minus strand of BBVC01000025.1, from coordinate 252 downwards.
ATGGATTTAGGATAGGTGTAGTGCATTTTATTGGTTGGTCCTTCTATCGTTGGAAAGATTCGCCTTAGGTTACATTTTTCGATAAGCATGGAGTCATGTGAGAGAGCAATGATTCCTAGCCCCTTTTGTGCAGCTTGTGCTAAACACTCTGCTGAATTTACTGTTATAAAAGGTTTTCTCTTTTTGCCGCTTACCATACCCAATGTTAAAATCCACGCTGTATCGGCAAAAGGAGCAAGGTTATAGCTAAAA
>BBVC01000024.1 GCA_001192655.1 Caedimonas varicaedens | reverse complement strand
CTCCGGCGCTAACAATTTACGGACGGCACGTCTCGTCGATCAACAGTTTTCGGGAACCTCGGTGTGTTGCCGATCTGCCCGTCTGGCAGAAGCCAGAACCGCTGGCGATTCCTTCATGCTTAACTTGCCCAGAGGAGATTAAAGCCTATGTCTACCTCACCACAGTCGACAAAGTCAGTGTAGGCGATATTAAAAAAGCGTGCGAGATGACTCATAAGCAATCAAAGGATGTCGTCAAACAACTGCTGACCAAACGCCTGATCCAACGCCACGGAGATGGGCTTTACAGCTTAACAAAAGAGTGAGCCGCTTTCATAGAAAAATAAACCTTCTTCTTCCTTGTAAAACTAGGGATGCTTTGACTCTCTCCCTGTCCGATTGATGATCCTCCATCCTGCTTTCATTTTCCGAGTTAAAGAAGCGAGATTCTTTGAGAGATCTTTGAGGGGCGTCATGAGAAGGGTCGCCATTTCGGGATCAGAGAGAGCTTTTTCCATGACCTCTTCTCGAAGAGCATTTTTGGTGGCACCGAGGGTTTGAGTGCCAATGTCAACCAACCAGTCTCCTATTCCCAGAGGCAGAATTTTGCGAAGGGCTTTTTTGCCTAATTTGAGTCCCAGAGACTGATGGACTTCCAACAGGGAGCGATCCCGCATTTTGGTCAAGAGCGTATCTGTAAAATGTTGGGCATTGGCCAGATTTTTAAGTTTGGTTTCCAGCTGAGGATACAGCACGAAGGCACCGGGGTTATTTTTTGTCCATTTGTTGAGTTTATCCAGAGAAACTTTACCGCCATCGTCCGTGATAAAGTCCAGAACATTTTTATGAATCACGCCCTCAATTATCTTGCGATGGGCGTGTCGCTCTGGGCTTTTTAAATGTCCCATGAGCTCTTGAGCCTGCTTTCTTGATGTGAGGGGCAATCCCATGTCAAAAAACTTTTGGGCTGTATACAGATGATTCAGTCGTTTTTCAAGATCGGGATAAAGAACAAATGCCCCGGGATGACTCTTTTTCCATCTCTCAATGGCCGTGTGGGAGATTTTATCGTTGGCAGTAATCGCCTCCACAATCTTTTTGTTGATGATTCCCTGCAAAACCTCTTGAGTGTGTTGACCTTTATGTTGACGAAGATGATGTAAAAGCGTGTGGGCATCTTGTTTGGAGGTTAGGGGAATCCCCAAGTCCAGCATGTGTTGGGCATGGGAGATATCCTCAAGATGGTGCTTTAGTTCGGGATAAAGGACAAACGCTCCAGGATGATTCTTCTGCCACGATGCAATTTTCGCACGGGATATTTTTCCATCAGCCCCCGTAATTCCGTTCAGAACAGCGTGATGAATGGCTCCCCTGAGATGAGAGAGAACTTCTTGACCTTTTTTCCCTTTGAGATGAGTGAGGAGGGCTTTCGCATCATCCGCAGATTTTAAAGACGTGCCGATGACTTTAGAGGGAATCTCCCCATCGGACAGCGTGTATTGCTGACTATAGGTGTTTTTCTTCTCCCCCACAATTTTTCCCAACGTTCCATGCTCTTCAAGAGCATTAATAGGTTTTGAGAGTTCATTGTATTGCTGGCGATACTCTGTCCCTTGAGGAAGGGAGGATAAATCCTCTTCAATGGCGCGTTTCACGTCTGTGAGTTCCCGTGCCAATCCGTCTTTGCCTTGCTTGCGAGCAGAGGCGATCTCATCGCCTAACCATTTCAGGGTATTGTCAATCTCTGCGGGAACAGGCTGTCGAGGCGAAGAAGGCACTCCTTCCAAATCATGAATCCTCTTGCGAATATTGACAATCGCAGGGCTGGGATTCTGAGGAGTATAATCACGATGATTTTCGAATTGAGCTAAATATGCTTTGAGCGCAGAAAGTTCTTCTTGTTGTTCAGGGGTTAAAGTTTTTTGTCCAAGAGGTGTGGGGTCATTAGGCTGAAGTTCTTTTTCCACTCTGTCAAGATGACTTCTCACGTCTCCTTTGGCGGTATCCAGCTTATGGGCGATCACTTCTCGGGCATGAGCAGGCTCTAATCCTTCCTCGATGCCCATGAGTTCTTGATACAAGGGGCCGGTTTCTTGAGAACGTTTGCGGTAAAGATTTTTCAGTTTACCCAAAAGATACTGACGCATCGCTTGTCCTGCGTCAGAAGGGGCGGTTTGATCATTCAAAGGCACTTGTGATTCTTCCACATCCTGACGCATGATCGTCGTGAACGCATCATCGGGATGCTGATGATCCTGAAACGGCTGCGCGTGTTCTGCCACCTCCTCCGCCATTTTTTCTTCAAACTGTTCGGGGAGTTTTTGATGACGTTTCAGGTCTTGGGTCTGACGATCCACATTGATCTCCTGCCCTGCGCGTTGATAATCCTTGTAGAGGGGATGATCTGTGGGATACTTCCCGGGAGCCGAGGCGTCAGGAACATCAAGAGTTTCCCTCATCAGTCCGCCCACTTCTTTCTCGGCCTTGGAACGGGAGACTTCTTGTCGATAGGAGGGGGAAAACATCCACTTTCCGCCTTTATACGCGTAATGAGGCGCAAAAGTCGCGATCAGATCGGACAAAATAGGGTGCATCCCTCCTTCTTGTAAAACACCGGAAGTCGCTCCCATCCCTAAATCTGTCACCACTGGGGAAAGAGCTTTTTTACCCACATCCAAAGCCTTTGCAATTCTGGGGGCTTTGGAGAGAGTTGTCCCTATTTTTAAAGGCGTTCCAAAAGAAGGAAGGACAATCGAGGGGTCAATAAACTCTCCTGTATGATGAAGAATACGTCCCGTGCTATCCATATTTTCTAAAGTTTTCGCTTCCCGTGCGTGAACGTCTTGTTGATAGTCTTTTAAATTCTGTTTATCTTGCAAATACGCTTTTTGCCCTCTTTGGGTTCCCAGCATTCCCAGATGCGCCAGAGGATCGGCCATGGCAAAAGAAGAACCCATATGCTCGGCATTGGATTTGATCCCCCCTAAAAACTGGTCAAGTCGATCCAGCAAGCTATACGAACGCTCTTCAGGGTCTGTCTCTTCTGAAGAGGAAGGACTATGTTCAGGCTGTTCTTGAGAAGACGCGCGAGGGCGCCACCGCACAAAAGGATCGGCTGTTGAAGAAGTCCGCCACCGCGCAAAAGGATCAGCGGGCATAAGAACCTCCTAACGCCAACACCTCATCCACATCTTCCGAAGGAACAACCAGAGGATGGCCATCCTTATCTTTCATGGAAACAGACTTTTGAGTGGGCGGAGTCGGATGACCCTTACCCTTTGGAGCGTCAGACTTTTCTGGAGGGGATTCCAGACTCCGTAAAAACGTGTCCCAGTTTTGAGTTAAAATAGGTCTCCAGTCCTCACCCGTCTCCAGGGCTTCTTTTTGAGCTTCAAGAGCCATCTTTTGTTTGATAATGGGCAAAAGCTGCTTTTTACGGGTTTCCACAATCCCTAAATTGGCCTTGCGACCCTTGAGAGGGTCGACTTCTTTAAGACCCTTAAATTCGGCTACATGTCTATATCCAAACCGCTTAAAGGCGTGGCCTTTCATATCCGATTGGGAGACTTCAAATTTTGATTCATCCGCCCCTTTTAAAAGTTCAGGCTTCTTCCAGAGTTTATCTTCGATAAAAGACCACATCTTTCCTCTCAAGGGATCGCCTTTTTTAAGCAATTCCTCGGCGTCCATCAAGGCATTCAGCTCGGATTCAGCCGCGTCATATTTTTTGTCCTTGAGTCGATTCTCCAGACGTTGGATTTTTTTCTCCATCATCTTGTTTTCAGCTTGCTCTTGTCTATCGGACAGCCATAAATTATGATAACGACTTGTTTCATCATGAGAAGATTTTGTATTCTCTTCCATCTTTTTATTGTGACGTTCGGTTTCAGTGAGTGTCTTGTCTTTGTATTCTCGTTCTCGAGCCTTATCCACCGCATTCATCCAGGCTTCCTGCTGTTTAGCGCGCATCTGGGACACATGATTCAAGAGCGCGGCATTGATATTCTGAACGCGCCCTTCTTCTCCTGTATAGGCATCCACCGCCGAGGGCATATTCTGCGTGAGCGCACTCAACGCCCCATTCAGTCCGTCTCCATATCCCGGTTTCGCCATGCCGGCAAAGAGTTTCACCAGTCCCATGCCGAAAGCCTTGTTTTTTCTTCGTCATCCATCTTGAGAGCGGTTTTGGCGGATTTAATAGCGGAGAGCGCCCCTTCATCCAGAATAGAACTGGATTGAGGCTGCATCATCATCAACTGACTCATGGGGTCAGTATTTCCGTATCCTGACATCATCTGCTCAAAAGAAGGCTGCGTCTGATTCTGAGAAAGTGGCATACTTTGTTGCTGACCTTGTGGCATCACAGACGGCAGACCCATTCCCTGAGCCGGCTGTGTCCCTCCCTGTTGCATTTGAGCCATCAACTGCATCATCACAAGCGGATTCATCACCACCTTCCTCGGCTTAACGCACTCACGCCTTTGGATTTCTTCCGTTTGAGGGAGGGCAACTGAGGCATCTTGGCAAGACGGGGCAAAGAACCCAAACCGCTTTGAACCCGTCCGCCTTTTTTATATCCTGCCATCTTGTTCATGCCATAGAGCTGTCCTGCCAGAGAAGCAAGGTTTCCTGCCATATTCACTTGAGCCGTTCCGGGCTGCTGTATATAGCTTGTCGTGGTCACCGGTGCGGGGATGCCATGAAGCGTGGCGCTATAGTTGGCAATCTGCTGTTGGGGATGATTCTGCTTTCTGAGAAAATCTCCATAAGCCATATCTTTTCCCTGCTGTGCCAGAACTTGCTGCATCCTGCCCTGTTCCTGCAAGGTGGCAATATCCGTCAGATTACCCGCTTGTCGCCCCCGCGCCAGATTGCCATACGCTTCCGCCCCCAGCAGATGACGGCTTTGATCTTGACCAAACGTTTGAGCGCCGTGTTCATAGCCTCGTGCCAGAGCCTCATTTTGTTGCCGTGTGATCTGTTGCTGGGCATCCAGTCCTGCCTTGTTGGCCAGTTGCTGATGATGCCCTGAGAAGGCTTGTCCCTTACTCACAAACTGGGACTCAATGGCAGGCAGGATATTCTCCATAAAGTTTTTGTTGCCCGCGTCTCCGATGCCTTGCACAACTTGCTGAGTATAAGGATTCATGTACTTTTGATAAAGACTGGGAAAATCCTGCACCCCTTGATTGATCTGACCTTCCGCACGATTCAAGGGCGTATAATGCAATCCATAGTTACGCCCCAACGCAAAGGATTGTTGCGTGTCCTTATTAAAATCCTCCAGTCTTGATCCCTGATAAGGCATATAAGGAGTCATGGACTGATTGGATGCCATGCGGGAAAGCTCTCGATAGAGGTTTTCCAGCCAGGGGGGCATGTCGCTTTTATTGAGGTTAATTCCGACTGCGGGCATTTTATCTTCTCCTATGCGTTCAAATAAGCCCCCAAGCCTTTGGCTTTGGGAGGATGTTGATCTGTGTTTTTATGATGCCTGATTTCTGAAATAAGTTGATTCAGACGTTTGGCCCCGGCTTTGGAATTCCCATCCCCAAGATCAGACACCACATCCGCAGGAATCACAAACTCACCTTCTGACAAAAGAGCCGGCACATTGTCCTGTTGTCCGGGAGACTCTCCCTCTAAAAATCCCCCTTCAGAAAACTTTTGAGGATATTGCCAGGGGCTGTCTTCCTCAAAAGCTTCTTCTTCCGGATCAAACCCTGGACGATAATTGGGCGAGTATCCCTTATATTTTCGGTTGATGGCTTTGGCGGGATTTTTATCGGGGTATTGATCAGGGCGCCACCGATGTTTTTCTGCTTGTGTCATCGCGTCCCCAATAGATTGTGGTCCTTGTGGTTTTTCTCGTCTTAAAAGCGTTCCCCCAATGGCGGTTGCGAGCAACGCATTATTCAGCATGTTTCCGCCCAAGAAACTTCCTAAACCTCCCCCTGCGGCGGAGCTTGCGCCTTTGCCTGCCAGTGTTGATGCCAGTTGAGAAACCGGATTCATGGAAAAAGGCGTAGAAGCCGCAGCACTTCCGCCACTCCCACCCCCTCCGCCAAAAAAGCTTCCAATCCCTTGCATAAATCCCGGGAGTTGTGCCTGGGGACCCAGATGAGAAGCTATACTGGGTGAAACGCTATTCATCAAAGAAGAGAGATAATTGGGTCCTCCTAAAGATTGCAAACTTCCTCCAATCCCTGACATTCCCAGAGCATTGGCTCCTGACCCTAAAGCATTGAGCCCTGCGGAATACATCTGACTCATCATGGCTCCTTTGACAGGTCCCATACGATTATTTGGATGTCCAAAACTCCCGCCAATACCTCCTCCAATCGCGCCACCAACCCCAGGCAGAATCATATTTCCCAAAACAGTACCGATCACAGGTCCAAGATGTTGACGAACAAATTTTCCCACAGGCGTTTTTTTTCTAAATGGATTCAGATCTCCAAGACTAAATCCACCAATACGTACATACTCCGGTAATCCTGTTTCGGGATTGATCGTTCCGCTTCCACCCATCTCTTTGAGCATCTCGGCTTCTTCAGGACTGATATGGGCGAGAATCGTATCCCCGTGACGACCCTGTCCCCGCAGAGCTTCCGCCAGTCCCCATAAAGGTTTTTCAGTCTGTGAGGGCTCTCTTTGAACTCGTCCCCCTCGTGCGTACATAGACAGCCCCCCTGTAACAGGATATTGCGGCTTGAATTGCAGAGAGGATGTTGAAGGATCAGAAGAATTCATAAAACCTTGAGGGGAATAAGAGGTAGTTTGCAAAGCTTGTGCCAATCCTTTCGCAGGAAGCATAGCCGGCAAACCCTGACCATAGGCGTTTTGTGCGTATAGTCCCTCATTGGCTCCCATCATCAGAGGAGACTGTCCTAAAGGCGGCTGTCCATAAAAACCGGTCATTGTTTACCTATTCATTGTTCTTATTTGCTATTTTTTTATAGTGATACTTTCCATGTAAAGCACGCCTGAAGGCCATAATCCTTCTTCAAAATGAGTTTTGACAATGTCTTGCCAATGAGGGTCTTGCACTTCTGCTTCTTTTAACCATATGAGCAGTTTTTCCTCAAACTCTCGCGTATTGACATCAATTGGTTTTTCGTTAAACATTAATTTTCCTTCTCTTTTTTCTATTTTAACATGTCAGAAAGAATCTGCCATCGCCCCACACACCGCTTGCGCCCAGTCTTCGGCTCTCTCAAATCCGTTGGTCTGGGGACAGCCTGCTTGGGCAAAAGAAGGTTCCTGAACAAGCCGATTTCCCCATTCTTGCCAATGGTTCTCATCTTCAAGAATCGGCACATTGTCGCGCGTAAAATCTCTCACGAGCGTATCCGCCCACAATCTTAACGAGATGTCCTTAAACCAGATCATGCCCGTCCATCTCCTACGGCTAATGTCAGCAATACTTGCCCCATTTCCCAGGAGGTGCCTGCCTCCAAACTTCCAAACAGCAAACTCATTTCCCGTGCCTGAATCCGTGTATCAATTTTCTGGGTGTCATTCTTGAAGAAACTCAAAAATGTCTTTTTGAGAGGGGCTTGGGCATATTCCCGGCTATAGGCACTCACGCGCAAACTTCCCGTCATCTTAAAATCAGGCTCGATTCTTTCCAAAGAGACCTTTCGATCCACGCCCGTCCAATTGCCTTCAGGGCCGATGCCGCACCACGACAAATCCCCCGTTCTCACATAAGAGGGGATCGCTTCAACGGTGCCATCTGTCCAAACTTTATCGATTCCTGTTTCCTGTTTCCAGATCGTATAAGCTCCATCTTCTGCATGACTGGATGCCCAAACAGGATCGGCAAACACTTGCTCAAAATACCCGCATCCTCTGCCTCTCACAGGCTCCAAGCCGTCATCCACTTCAATATCTGTGGAATACCAACACTTTTCCCGCACATTAAAAATAACCGCTCGATCGCACTCCTCCGCTGTTCCCGAGGGATAAAACCACCAAATCTCGCCATATTGAGGAATCTTGGTCGCCCAGACTTTCTGTCGTTGATCATAATTGACGCCACTTGTGGGCGTGTTCACATAGAACCAGTCGAGATTCAGGATATTCGGCACTTCCTGCACCACGCCGTTGTAAAACAAAAACCTGTCCACCCCTGCCCAGAAATAAAGCCCGTCATACTCCACCACACTATTGGCCGACAAAATCGAGCTTTCACTGGTCAAGGTATCGAACCTGAAGTTGGGCGTGCCGTCACTGTCAGGATGAAACGTCACCCTTAAAAGAGAATCCAAAGACCACAACAATCCTGCGGGAGACCCATTCCCGCCTCGGGCAGGCATCCCGCGCACAATCTTTCGCGAGCAGACCACGGCAAAGTTTTGCAACGGAAACGTGAAGGAATCACCCGCTTTTGACCAACGGATAAACCCGCCATTGCTGAAGACCAGAAGGTACGGCGATAACACCACAATCCCCCCTGAAGCCAGTAAAGGCGTTCCATCTTCCAATTTTAACGGTTCAAGAGGCGTATCCTCATACAAATTCCCCGCATAGACGGGTGTTTCCACAGGAGAGGCGATATTATCCAGACTAGGCGTGGCATGGGCGATCAGCCACCCTGTGTTTGTGGCAGGCGTATACAACGTCTGAAACTGCCATGTATTTTGATCACTGGCGACAAATCCGTCTGGAGTTCTATCAATTATTCCTCCTAAAGCCGTACCTTCTTCATTCATCAAAAAGTGACCTATTCCTCTCCGATGCCCCACAATCACGCGAAAATCGTTCCCGTCTGGCACAATCAACATTCCCCGAGGACGTTCCGGCACGGAGATAATCTCTTGATACCCGCCCATTTTCCTCGGAAGTCCTCGTTGAAACCGGCACCACAAGCCGTCCAGATAATGACGGGAGGCAAAAGACGTGCCGTCTTTTTTAATGCCGGGCAAGAAACTCAGGGGATAAATTCTGGAAGGCATAATTAGTCCGCCTCATCGTTGGAGGCTCGGTCATCTTGCCGCGCATCGTCTTGTTGATTCAAACTGGCCAGCCCTCGCCCATACGCAGACTCCCACACAGGAATCCGCTCATCATTTTTAAGAAAGGGCACGGCTTCCAGCAAAATGCCATAGAGCAACACATCAGGGGCATAATCCGTGAGCCAGTTGGTTTGATTTTCAGGACTGAGAGGTGTGGGAAGCTGAAGATAGCCATACTCAAACCGGTAGGCTTGATCGGGGGTGGGCGAGATCAACATCGCCTCGTAGCCATAATCCCCATAATACTTAGGCAATCCTGGCACTTTCTGAGCCGAGGTATACGCGCGTAAAAACTCATAATTCCTCACAAACAGCTGATGATAGGTGCCGTTCTGTTCCCAAACCCCCAACGTCAGACTTCGACGCCATCTGGCAGGTTTGGCTAAAGTTTCTACCTCTGGCGTCAACTGCCCCCGCACATACATCTCCAACCCGATATTCTTGGATTCTCGGCAAATTCTTTGCTCGGCCTGATAGATAAAATCGGGAAGACTGTCGTACAACGACAGATTCTCATTGTTGAGATAGCGCATAATTTGTCCGGGAAATTCCGGCGTTCCCACCAAAGAGAGCCAGGTCATGGCCGGCATTTAAAAATCCTCTCTTTCGTCCATTTCAGTTTGATAAGCATCATGTATCGCAATACATCCCATATGAGAGATATCCGCTGTGCTGAGGTCGCCATCCACAGATAACCAGACTTCGCCATTGTGCTTGAGAAGAAGAAGCAATCCGCCCACAGTCTCTGTGGAGGCGATGATATGCGCCAAACTTTGACTGATTTTGTCTGTCATTTCCTGATTCAGAATAATTCTTTTTTTCTTGGGGAATCGAATAATTTTATCACTCATGCATCACCGCTCCATTGTTCACCATTCCAGACTTCAAGAACGTTCTTCTGCGTATTAAATCCCAATGTTCCCATCATGGGATTTTGGGGTCTTTGTTCTGTTGTCCAGCAAGGCACCGCCATGACTTTTGTGAACTGCACAGCATTTTGGGACATCAGCATGGGACTGTTATTGCCCATGCCATCCTGAACCGGCACCAGAGTTTCTTCGGGGAATCCTTGTCCGTTGTTGGTGGTGGTGAGCAAATCTCCATACGTCGTATAAGGGGGTTGTCCCGTCAGGCAGGTCATGCGTCTCCCTCCAAACGTCCAAAAGAAGCTTGTTCCAGCAAGGCTTGACGTGCTTTGCCGGGCAGCGCTTCCTGAGCATCGGCAGGAGCTCCCCATCCACTGAGGGTCTCACCAATTTCTGCTGTTGGACTTGTCTTTTTCTCCTCCCACGGAAACCCCTGAAACTCCCACGCACCATCGTCAATCCTCTCCCAGAATGTTTGGGTCACCAGAGGGGGTCTGGGAAAAGGGATAGCGACAGGATCAGGACCCAGAATAGACGAACAGCTCTGGGGATTGGGAATATCTATAAAAGGCTTGCCCACCCACAGCTTTGTCCAGACCAGTTTGTCGCCCGCCCACATCATTTGCTTGACCAAATCCTTGCGGTCAAACAAATACCCTGTGCGGTCACAAATCCCGAAGGCTTGCCGACTATGGGGTTTAACCACAACATACTTGCCCGTGCGATTTACCATGTGTACCCCCCTTGCCAGGTCACGCCTAATCGCAAAGGCGTGGTTTCTGTATCCTGCTCTTGCGCCCGCGTATAAAGACTTTGATACTGTTCTTCCAGCAAAGAGGCTTTTTGAGGGGAATATTTAACCGCCAATCGAGACGCGAGCCCTGCCACCAGAGGATCATAAAATCGGGAGGGGACTTGAATCTGATTGGCAAGATCGCCCCCATCTTCCATCATACGGGTACAGGTAAAAAAGAGGGTGCGATAAAAAGGTGTGGGGGTCGGCCACACGGACAACGTGGGATGAATGGTTCTGTCCCAATAAAAGGATGTGGGCTGACCAGGTTGATTCTTGTTGGGCATGGACATCCATTCAGATCTTGAAATGGCGGTCATCATGGTATCCTGCACCGCACAGGAAAAATACAGTTCCTGAATATCCAGAACAGACCCGCCGGTCTCGATAATTCTGAACGCGTTTCCTCTTTGAGGGGCGGGAATCACAAACCACAGCAAAATCCCCGCTTCATAAAGTTGGGACGGAATATGGAGAAGGGTTTTCCACTCTTCCCCCTGCCTGACCTGACACGAGAGGGTATAAATTTTAGAAGATTGAGAGACAATCCCCACCATTTGCACCAACGGCATAAAAGATGGCCACGCCATGCCAATCCAGCCATCAGCAGCCTCTTGCTGACACGCCGTGCGGGGATTGTCGTCAAAAGCGTTTTTGGCATTGCCTGAAGAGCTTTCCGCTTTTCCCCCCATCAGGCGCATGCTTTGACGACTGTTCATCTCCAGAATATCGCAGACGGTTTCAGGGAGAGCGTAAGTATTTTGACCGGGAATCAATCCCAGCAATCTCTGCTCCACGGTCCACAGATTCAGCCCGTCATTCATCCAGGAAGTGAGCAAAAAATTGAGGCTTCGTTGGGCGGCCTGAACCTGCTGGGCGGTCAGATTATCGCCCAGAATCCCCAATCGTTCATAGGCTTCTTACAAAAAGAGACAGCGGCGCTTGCCCAAAGGCATAGGAACCAGAGGTGGCCATATCATACCACTCCTTGTTGCAAGAAGGTGATTTCAAGGGAAGTTGTGGCTTCTCCCTCTAGAATCTGGACGCACACATAACGCACAGGAAAGGGCATCACCGGCACGAGAGCGCTCTCTTCTTTTTCTTTCATGTCGTTGGCGATCACAAAGAGACATTGGGTCATATCCGCCGTCTGTGCAGGATTGGACAATGTTCCCATCAAAGAATACTTGGCTGTTCCGTCCAATATCACCACTTGCGCTGAAAGAGACGGAAAGGTTCGTTGATAATCAAACAAAACCCAGGAGGTTTGTCCTGTGGTGCCGGTGCCCACAGACAGATTTTTAACCTTGTCTGATACACCCACAGACGTGAGCGTATCAAAAATCTGCTTTGTTTCTATGGTTTCTCCGTTGGGACCGTTCAGCGTTTCTGACACCATTTGCCCATTCATCATTCCGGTACAAGTGATCTTCACTGCTGATAAATCCTGATCCGAAGTGAGGCTGATCGTTCGAAGCACTCCTGCCAAAGCCGATGGAGGGTTTGTCCCGTTGAAGACCAGTGTGCCGGCTTCTGCTAAATCCTGTGCTTTGCAAAAAGCTTCCTTGTTTTGGGGAAGCCAGAGCCAGGTCAGAGGTTTACTCATCGTCTGCCTCCTCAAACTCAATGGCCGGCGCTCCCTGTTTACGGGCTCTTTGATTAAAGACTTTGATAAAATGATCCAGTCTACGGGCTTGAGAGGATAGTTTCTTTGTGTGATGCGTGAAAGCTTTGTGAAGCGCTTTGTTCTCTTTCAGGAGCTTTTGAATCATCACACAGGCACTATCCAATAGCGCACTTTTGTTAAGTACTTTCCCTTCATCGTGTTCTTGCACCCAATGGGGCATGACCTCCGCCACTTCTTCGGCAATGAGCCCTAAACGTTTATGTTTTTTGGCATCATGATGATGGGTATATTGCACAAAGGACAAGGCATTCCACAAAGAGTCTACCTCATCATGAATTTCCTCGTCTCGTGCCAGCACGGTTTTAAATTGTCCTGAAGAGGTTGTAAAATAATCCCACGCCACCACACCCGAATCTGCCCACAAGGAGTAATTCTTGTCATAAGGCTTGGGCGTGCTGATGCGCAGGCCTTTAATCCCCGTCATCTTTTGCGTTTGATCCAGGACAACACCACTGTTTCCAATCTTCTTTCCTGTGGTGCTGTCATACACAGGAATCTCGCCTTTCACGGCAAGATCAGGTCCGGTCACATCACCACTGCCACCGCTCCCGCTTTCCAAAGGTATCCAATCCTCGTTTTGATAAAAGAAGAAAGCGTCTTCATCGTTGTCATAAACGATCATGCCGTTTTGAGGATCGGTCAAAGCCAGCCTTTGCGCCGTATTCATGCGAGAGACCAGCAAAGTACCCGTTGTGGAGTTAATCTCCACGAGAGCCGAAGGAGAGGAAGAATCAGAGGGCAAATCTCCCCCAAAGACACTGCACACTTGAGCGTCTGCTCCTGTGCCACGGGTCATATACATCACAGGAATGAGATCATCCACCAGAACTACGCCTAGACCGCCCGTAAACTGGAGTTCACCCAAGTTTCGAAGTTGAATCACAGAGTCTGCTTTTAAAGCCCCTTCTCGTTTGAGACGCATCAGGACTTTTTGCACATTCAGCCCGCTATCGGCGACCTCAGAACCGGTCTCTCCTTTAAAAACGGCCAAATTGCCAGGCTTGGAAGACAGCGGTCCTTTCACATAATGAACGGGCACAGGAACGGGATCCTCGGAGAGAGACTTTGCTTGTTTTGACAGAGGTTGCACGCCATTGCCAAACGCCGCTATATCGCCGTCTTCTGCGCCATTCGGTCCTTCGACATAGTTGACGGCGTCTTTTGCGTCAAGTCCGAGCCATTTTGTATCTTGAAAAAACACAAATTTCTTCTTGGTCACATCATAGGCGATCATCCCGTTCACGGCCTGGTGGGTATCTTTTAACGATGTCAGCATGTCTGTCGTCAGTCGTGACACTAGCAAGGCTCCTCTGTCCGACTGAATCTCTGCCACCACGGCCGGACTGGCATTGGGATGGGGAGTCAGAGTTTTGGAGACAGGATCGCGTCTGTCCGAGACCAGTAAATTGGAAAATGTCGTCGGTGTTCTTTTGGAAGCCATCTCTTCACTCTCCTGCTAATTCAGATTGCCGCTACCATAAATCGCTCTAAAATTGGAGCAGTTGAAGGAATACCGCTCTGTGGCTTTGGCGATCAGGTTATCGGTCATAAAGTCCTTAAAAGTATCGGTGTCATAAGCCTTGCGCTGATAATGCTTGAATCCGTTCGTGGCATCCGTCAGCACAAACCATCCATCGGGATTGGTTAAAAACTGGTTGACCGTATAGCCGTCAGGGATCATGGACATGTTCGCCAAAGCGTTCACCGCATTGTTGGCGTTTTCAGGGCTGTAGGTGGATTTGAGAAGTCTCTCGGCCACAAACTGAAGCTGAGGGGGGATCAGAAGTTTACGGGCAGAGGTCATCTGAATCAGCCCCGCCTGATCTCTGAATTGCTGGATGGCAATCATCGCTTGCTCTAAAGACGCTTCATTCAAATCGGCCGGAATCGCCGGACAATTGGCCACAACGCCGGTGTCAATGGGATGCTTTGTACTCAAAAGAGGCTGACCGTCTCCTAAAGGATATAAAGGATTAAACCCGTTATTCAGAAGACTGGCGCCTAAAATTTCTTTGGTTTGCTCCATCGACCTTTTGAGAGAACGGGCTTGCAAGGGGAACTGATCTTTATACTGGTTATCCTCAATGGCGTTTTCCGTAATTTGAAACCCGATGGAAATGGTTTTATGGATGTAAAGCGTTTTAAAGCGCTGTCCCATCGTATCCAGAGCGGTTGGCGCGCCTTCTGCCCGAATCTGCGCCAGACCCAGCATTTTCATTTCCTGATCTTGCTCATAGTCTTTTTGAGACTGATAGGTTTTATAAACTTGTGTATATTGGGTCGGGTAAGAGGGGCTTTCCCCAAAGATTTCTCTTAAACCCGGTCTGAGCAGGTTGGCAATGGCGCCGGTGTTAATCATGTGTCAATTCTCCTTGAATACTCTTCGCCTTTCAAAAAATGAGGGTGTTGGACTTCAGGATTCGACCTGCTCACGTACCTCATGTACGTTCCGCTGCTCTCACCACTTGTCCTCCTACTCATTTTTCGAAATCCTTTGAGTCTTGTTTATGCACTTGGTTTCACAATTTTGGGATTCCATCCCACAATAACGTTACAAAAAGGCATGCCGGGTTTGTTACCGGGTATCAGCGTAAATCCTAAAATCACCAGAGGAAGTCCCACGGGATTTGCGTTAATGGTGCTGGCATCCAGATAAACCCCTGATTGTCCTGTGGCGGTGTTGCCGACACCAGGATTTTTAGGAACAAGTGTATTGCCTGTCTGCTTAATCCCCCACGTTGCATAAAGACCTATCTGATCAGCCTTGACGGTGGCGGTATCCGCTGTCGCACCCGCAGACGTTGACACCTGAATATTCCAGGTAGCATTGGGATCGGTGATCACCCAGGCATAAGCTGAATCTATGCCCCCGAAAGGCTGAACAACGGTATTCGCTGACCAGTAGGGCGATTTAGCAAGACCTTGAATATTGGTGTCAGGGCTGTTCCATTGACATCCCTGAAAGATGCCGAGGGGCATCGCCGATAAAAGTTTAACGGTCGTGCCATCTGTGACAGGCTTTAAATATCCTGCATCCATCACAACAGGATCGCCGGTAAAAATGCTGGTGGCGTATCCTGATTTAATCGCGTACATTTGTGTTTGACCCGTAAAGGTGGCCGCGGTTTGCGTGCCCTGCGACTGAAACCCTTGGGGCGCGTTTTGTCCATAACTCATGGAACGAGTCCTTTCCTGTTTAAAATCATCCGTGTTCTGCCCCGCAGAAGCACGACTCAATCATCTGAGAACATAAAGACACTTCCATTGTCGCGTACTGTCAAAACGCACACATTTAGGCGATTTTAAAATCATGGATTTTCAAAATCGTTGCGACGGGACTGTTTTTTTGAGGCCAACTCCTCACCGTATCTGACCAACAATACGGAGGGTCACTTGAGTCCGATCTTGAGGATCGGAGTGGGGATGTTGTTGAGACGTGCCAACTCACGTGTCTCCTGTCAGGGAGGAGACTTCCCAGCCCTTGAGTTCCCTCCTGCGCTTGAGGAGAAGTGGGGGGCGATGTTTTGATCAGGCCATCTTCCTGATGCTCTTATTTTCCCGCGGTTATCAACGCAAGTCAAGAGACAGAGACGCTGTTCGCAAGCCCCAAATCCCACACCCCAAAACAGAAGCTGTTGTCCACAAATTCATCTTCTTTTTGACCTGTGCAAAACACTGAAAAGTAACTGGCCGAGACAATTTGAGGCTCTATATAAACAATTTGTTTGGGATCATGATAAGGTGTAACGAGAACGACATAAACAGCCGAAGAAGCGGGCGTTTCAAAAGTAATGTAATATTGTCCCGTCTTTGATCTTTCTATGGGTTTCACATTAAAGCCTGTGTAGAGCTTGCCGTTTGCTCCCACCCATCCCATGGCAAAGGGCGCGCATTGTCCAGGATTCTCCAAAACTTGCAAAGGCACAGAGTTTTTCTTTAGCTTTGTCCCTGAAAGACTGTCATTGGCTTGAGCGTCCCAAAGCGTTGAAAAGTCAACGCCTGTAGGACCATTATTGCTGGGACGCAACGTAGGAATCTGCCATTCCTTTAACAGCATTTCATAAAAAGAGCCTCCTTCACTTGTTGTGCCGCCAATGATGCAAGCATTCTTTGGAGGTGTGATCTTCGATAAAATATCCAGAGAACCTTGCGCTTGAGCATTGATAATCTCAGAAAGGCCATACAGACTAATCTCGCCGCGCTCTTTTGTTTGCGTGGGCAGTTTCCAGTTGTCGACTCCTTTGGCGCCATAGGTCACCTCCTTCACGGCGTAATTCTCATCCCATCCTGTGAGAAATGCCGTTTGTCCTTTTGTTTGAAGCGCCGTCACAGGCACAGGCTGTTTTTTACCTTCAGGAACTCCGCTCACCAGACTTTTAAGCGTCAAGGTCTCAATGCCTGCATTTTTAAAGGCCACGTCCTCGGTCGTGGCAATCACCGGATCGCCTTTGGCGCCATCGCCGTCTTTGAGAGCAATATTTTTCCCTGCTTGCAGACTCCGTCCTTCCCAGCCTTTTTCTGTGAGAACGGCCAGTCCTTTTTTGGTAAAGGCAGAGAACGCTTTGAGGGTTTCGGAAAGCTTGAACAGAAACGTCCCCGCTCCTGTAATAGGACTGCCGTCAATGGTCAGAGCCTTCTCATCTTCTGACTTTGCTCCCACAGACGTCACCACCACAGACCCTGCCCCAAACGGAATCACATTCCAGCTTCCTTGCGGTTTGCTGTTATCGGTCAGGTAAATATAAAAGGATTGCCCTGTGGTAAGTGTCAACAGCTTTCCTAAAGCACCATCCGCATATCTGACCTGCACCACAAACGCTTTTTTTCCCCGATTATTCAGAAGAATATTCTGTCCCACAGAAACAGACCGTGCATCTGGCAAAATAACACTCAAGCCGTCTTCCTCTGCCGTCAAATCCATAATGCTGGCGGTGATTTTGGGATTATTGGAGAAACTGGACGGCCATGACAGCACAAGGTCTTCTGCAAAACTGTACGCCCCATAGCTCATGTTGGAAGGCTGGATCAGCCCTCCCGTCAAGGCGTTGGTATAGCTCGTCATTAACAATCGTCCTCTGACTGACTGATGATTGTTTGATTGATGTATTCTTTCTGATTTTCCTTATCCATGCCGTCTACCCATTTAATGCTGCTCATCATCGTCTTGTTTTGTCTTTCCTGAGCTTTGCGTTCAATCTCGCCATATTCTTTGGGGCGTTCACATAAAATCAAGCCATCGATGCGAATGACATCGGGCTTGGATGAGCCTGCATTCCAGCTCGTGTCCGCCAAAAAAGTCGGATGACGGGCAAAAGGAACCGGTGTCCATCCTTTCTTGGTCATATAGGAAATACGCGAGAGATCCGTCATTCCCCGACATTCTTCTCTCACCCATCGGTAGTCCATATCCCGGGGAATATCCTCTGTGGGAAAATACAGCTTGTCCGGATAAGTGGATTGTAAAAACGCCCGAATCTGGTCTTCCCGCAAACGGGATTCTCGTCCCTTGCTGAATTTCTTTTCTTTCTTTTCCTGGACAGAAGAGGTCTCTGTCACAGGGGCTGGTAAAGTGGAAACCCCACCAAGATGTTCTTGTTCCATTGTTTTGTTCCTTCTTTGTTAAGATTGACCGGCGCGTTCAAGAGCAAGCGCCTTCTTTTGTTTCAAATAACCCGCTTCTGAAACACCCATCGTCCGGCAGATTTCTTTCTCATCTGCCGTGAGGGCATCCTTGTGTTTTTGTCCTCCCTCTGAGGGCGTTCCTTTCGTAGAGGCCACTGTGGTGACGGATTTCATGGTTTTATGCCCTCCTTGCAGACCATCCCAATAACGAACAAAAGTATCCAGATCTTTAAAATAAGACGGTGTGTTAATTTCATGTCCCCGACCTTGAGCCATCAGTTGCTGTTCTAAAGCGGTGGCATAAGAGATCACCGCGGAAGCTTTTTCTCCCTGAAACAAAGAAGATTCCTGATTAATCCACGGATTTTTTAAAACCCAGGCTTGAGTAGCCGGATGAGGATCAGGGTCTTCCTGAGATTCAGAACCGTTTGATTCTTCCGGGTTCTGTTGGGAGGGCAGAGGCACGGTTTGCGCCCATTGCCACTGGGCAGCCGCTTTGGCGAGTTCCTCATTGGCAGTGAGAATTGCTTCAACATCGGAAACTTCATGGGCGTGTTTGAGAGAGGTTTTGGCTTTTTCCATCAACGTCAACGCATTGATCTTAAAACTTTCCAAAGCGCTTTGTCCCATTTGCGTGGAGACCGTCTCACTGTGCTTCAGCTTTTCTTTCAGCGTGGCATTTTCTTTTTGAGCGCGCAGCATCTCTCGTTTCAGACGAGCAATGGTCTTGTGATAAAAGACTTGATTTTCTTCCGAGGAGCTGGTGCTCGCACTCTCAGAAGATGTTTCCTCTTCTGTTTGGGGTGAAGATAGTTCTTCGTCAGAAACATCTTCTGGATTTTCTTCATCTAATGACACGGGTGTTTTGTCATTTGTCATTTTTTCCTCCTTTAACGGGTAATGGTGGCAGGGTTTTGAACGGGGGCGAGGACGCAATCATC
>BBVC01000023.1:40000-59216 GCA_001192655.1 Caedimonas varicaedens | reverse complement strand
GTTTTTCTCTTCTTATAAAAAGGTCTGCCTTCATGTTGGAGATATTTACGAACTGTATTCACGGCCATACCAACCTCATGAGCGATCCTTCTTAGACTCTTGCCTTGTCGGCGTAATATTTTTATTTCCATCGTTTGTTCCCACTGAATCATTATTCCTAAACTCCTTTGAAAAGGAGTTAATGCGTGGGTGTATCAAAATTCAACCGATGATCTGTATCATTTTACCTCCGGCGCTAACACAATAACGCTTTCCACAAAATAGAGAAGAAGAATGAGTACCATAGGCGCTAGATCAAGTCCTCCCAAGTGCGGTAAAATTCCTCGAAGAGGTGCCAGAAGAGGTTCGGTTAACTTGAACAGGGCATCACCTAAAATTACGACAACGCGATTATAATTATTTACAACACCAAATAATGTAAGCCAATTCAGAACGACCGCAGCAATGATAACCCAGATATAAAGATGGATAATCATATGTATCATCTGTAAAAGTGGAACAACAATAACGTCCATATCTTGCCTCTTTTTCTTAGATTATGAAGCCACTAAAGGTTAATCATGTTGTCACCAAAAAAACAAGATTTAATTGTAGGATCCATTCTGGTATTCAAGGTTTTCTTTCTTTTTACCTAATGAATAGAAAAAGATGATTGAACCATGCGGAATTCTGCAGGTTTAATAAGAGCAACGTGAGCAATGGTTATAGAGTGCATCTTGCCTTCCAAATTTTTTTCCCAAAAATGTATAAAACGATGAAGTATCGGAAAATCTGGAAGTAAGTCATAGTCTTGCCAAATATAACTTTGAAGAATTTGTGGGTAATCTGGCATATGATAAATAATTTCAGCAGTTGTTAAGCGATAATTGTGTAACTGAAGGGAAAGATCACTCATGAAACTCTCCATATATACTTTAATTATATAATTTAATTTTATCAATTATTTCTAAAAATTAGGTTAACTTATATAATTATAAAATATATTTATACTTCCATTAAATGCCTCGTTTCTGTCCATAAAATCATCGTCTTGAGTTGGTATCTTGGGTAAAGTTGCTGGACAAGTTCTCTGTAGAGCCGTAATTGATTTTTATAGCGTAGGTCAATGTGACGGGGATCAGCAGGAGGGCTGGTATCTGTCTTGTAATCGATAATCCAGACTTCATCTTCAAACACCACCAGGCGATCCAGTCGTGCTGTATAAAGTTTTCCCTGGTCATATCCTATAAGAGGAACTTCAGCCCGGCTATTCCCTTGAAACAAGCGCTCAAATGTCTTGTCTGTCAGGATATTCTGGACAGTGTTCACAGCTTCTTCAAATATTTCCGGTGCCTCTTGCCATCCTTGTTGATAAGAGCGTATTCGTTGTATCTGGATTTCAGGGGAGAGTGACGGCAATATTTCCAGCAGATCATGAATCAGGCGCCCTTTTAAAAGAGAGGGAGAGGGTGGGGCATCCTGACCTTGCGCCTGTTGCGTTACGGCTGTTTTGGAAAAAGCATCTTTCTCTTCTGTAATTGCGGTAAAAAGCCATGCAGGGGTTGTTCCTGCTTCTTCTTTTTGCGTTTGATCCTCAGAGGGAGCAGAGGGCAGAGAAGGGGGAACTTCATGGAGATTTTCCAGACGCAGTCCTTCTCCCCAAGGCAGGGAAATTTTTGTTGCCTGGCTTGACAGAGCTGATTCTACAAGATGATACCATGATCCTTTGATATCGCGCTGACTTTCATGGGCGCCACATATATAAAGCTGATCTTCAGCACGTGTCAGGGCAACATAGAGAAGACGTCGATATTCTTGATCCTGAAGAGTTCTGATCTGTTGTTTCAACTGTTGCGTGACTTTTGTATCCAGATCCTGAGAAGGAGACCACAGGCAAGCACGATCCTCATGCCATAAAAAATGTTGCTTCAAGGTTGGGCGAGAAACAGTATCTGCCAAAATAACAACAGGCGCTTGCAAACCTTTTGCGCCATGAACAGTCATAATACGGACTTCTCCGCATTCCGTTTGCGAAAAATCACGCTTGATTTCCAGACGACCTTGCCGAAGCCAGTGGAGAAAGCCCTGAAGAGAAGCTGGAGATTGGTGATGATAGTGATAGGCAAGCCCCAGGAATTCTTCGAGTGGATCCATTGCTTCAGGACCAAAGCGCTCCATAATTTTTTGCAATCCCTTATGCGTAAAGAGTATTTCGCTGTAAAGGCTAAAGGGAGAGATAAAATCCACCTGCCTTAATAAATCTGTGAGGCGGTCAACAAGTTCCTGAAAGACGGAAGAGTGTTCTTTCAAATTTTCCCACAGAGTTTTATCGCCTCTTGTGCTTGCCAAGTGGAGGAGCTGTTCTTCGTTCACCCCCCCCAAAGGACTTTTGAGAAAGCAGGCAAGAGCAAAATCATTTTCGGGCAAAAGAAGAAATTCCGAGAGAAAGATCAGATCTTGAATGGCAAGCTCTTCCAATAGATTCAGGCGATCCAGTCCTGCCACAGGAATATTTTTGGATTTGAGGGACTGGATGAGGGCTGGAACAAACTCGGTGCGTGTGCGTACAAGAACCATGATATCGTCTGCCCTGAGAGGACGCCCCTGTGATACGAGAAATGTTTTCTGATGAAACCATTTTTCAATTTGGTCTGCAACGTGATGCGCCAGGATAGTTCGGGCGCTGAGTGATGTTCCGGATTCGGAGTTTGTTGTGACAAGTGGCCATAATTCCACACGTCCTGCTTGCCCTTTTCGAAAACACATATGTTCCAGGGCATCTTCTTCATCATGAACCCCCGCACGTGCCGTTTCTTCTGCAAAGAGCGCATCAACAAAGTCCAGAATTGCTGAAGCAGAACGGAAAGATAAAGACATCTCAAGCGCTTTCCATGATTTCTTATCATCTGACAAACGTTTGGAAAAATGCGCGCGCATGGCCGTAAAAATTTTGGGATCGGTTCCCTGAAAACTGTAAATAGATTGTTTGGCATCTCCCACAGCGAAAAGAGTGCACGATTGATTCTGAGCGCCCTTGCCGGCGAAAAATTCTTCGGTTAATGCTGTAATAATCGACCATTGCAATGGATTTGTATCCTGGGCTTCATCGACCAGAAGATGATCAATCCCCCCATCAAGCTTGTAAAGAATCCAGGGAGCAAACTCACCCTGATGCAGAAGAGCACTCGCCTTGAGAATGAGATCATCATAATCCAGAACATGTTGTTTTGCCTTAAGAGACTCATAGTGCGCTAAAAGAGCTTCACTAACGGTCAGGAGAGCAAGAGAAACTTCAGCGATTTTTAGTTTCTTGAGAAACTCAAGGACTTCTTGGACGCGCGCAGCTTCTTTTAAAAGAAGATCTTTTGCCTGAGGAAAAGAGTCTAGAATCTCCTGCGTGACAAGCTTTTGGCGAATCTCTCCTTTTTCGGTCAAAAAATAATCAGCGTAGAGTTGGAAGGATTCTGTCGTTTTTGGATGTTCAAGCCAATTCAACATAGCCTCACCACGCTTTTTATCCGTTGTGCGTCCTGTAAGGAGGCAAGAGGCAAGATTTTTAAGAGATGCGCGGGCTTCGGTATCTTCTTCCCAAATTTTATTAAAAAGCGCTGTGAGAGAAAGGGTTGGGTCTGTCTTTTTCAATTCCAGAGCCTTGAGAGTTGCGTCCTTTGCAGATTCTAGCCCAGAGGATAAAAACAGTCCCAGTTTTAGTCTTTCCCGCAGAAAAGTTTCACACAGTTGTTTAAAAGTCTCAAAATGAAATTGTTCTGCCAGCAAGGTGACGGCTTGCTCCAGCAAGGGGTTCTGTTCAGCAGACGTCAAAACGGCTTCTTGCACTTGAGTGAGGATCTCTTCCCGTTCTCGTTCTGTCATGATGGTTGTTTCAAGATCAACGCCGGCTTCTAGTGGAAAGGATGATAAAAGAGACTGACAAAAACTGTGGATTGTCTGAATCCGAAACCCGCCAGGAGTTTCCAGAATATCAATGAAAAGAGTACGTGCGCAGTTTTGGTTTTCCTGGGAAGCGGCCTGTCCTATTAAAAGGTGCAGTTCCCGTCTCAATTCAAACTCTGAACAACTTGCCCACTGACCCAAACGCTCCAGCAAACGCTGCATCATTTCAGAAGCGGCAGCATTCGTGAACGTCAGACAAAGAATCTTGCGGGGATTGACGCCTTTCAGAAGCAAATTCAAAATACGATCGGTCAGAACTTTGGTTTTGCCTGTCCCTGCTGAGGCGGAGACCCACACATGAGATTCAGGATCAGTGGCTCTGCGCTGAATCTCCAGAGCATTTTCTGTCAGAACATCATATTTCAGCGCGACCATTCTTGTCTCCGTGCCAGAGGATCATACTCGTTGGAATTTTGGCTGCTTGCTTCGTAAGGTGTCGCCTCATCATCAAAAAGAAAGACTAACCCCTGAAGGTCACTCAATGCTTTTTCAGCCATGTCTTCTATTCCTTCGAAACGCAAGACAGAACCTGCGGGAACACCCCCTTTCAAATGCCAGAGACTCAGGCTACCCAAGGCAGAATGAGGGATGCTCTCCCAGGAACCATATTGAGTGATCGCTGCTTCGAGGGGGAGTTGGACAGCATCTCCCTGTAAAACAGCTTTGCGCGAAGGAAGTAGCCCTGTTTTATAATCAATAATGTCAAGGACGTTGTGTTCTGCATCTGCCCTCTTGAGAGCGTCAATGCGATCCGCTTTGGCAATCAGGGTAAAAGGTCCAGCAGGTGCCTCTATGGTCAATCTTCCTCTCACTTCTGTCCACGATGCACAAGGATGTCCGGAACGTTTTTCTTCTTCAAGAAACCAATCACATAGTCTGATAAAGCGGGGCCACCATAATGATTTAACGATTATGTGCTCAAGAGTGAGTCCAAAGGCTTGACGCCCGTATTCAAGAAGAGATTCCCGACTCTGTTCCTTGATGCCAGCGCTTATATATTTCTCTAGAGCTCGATGAACAACAATCCCAAAAGTTGCTGCTGTGATTTCTTTTTCTAAAGGAAAAAGTGGAGTGAGTCTGAGTATTTTCTTGGCATAAAGAGCATAAGGGTCGTCTTTCCATCTCTGAACTTCTGTGATGGATAGCGTGCGAGGGCGCAGAGAGACTGGGGGACAGGGCGCCGGACGAGAGCAGGGGGAAGTCTGGCGTGGAAGATCAAGGCTGTGCGACCAT
Source organism: Caedimonas varicaedens (assembly GCA_001192655.1). Lineage (GTDB taxonomy): Bacteria > Pseudomonadota > Alphaproteobacteria > Caedimonadales > Caedimonadaceae > Caedimonas > Caedimonas varicaedens. The sequence continues at coordinate 54,050 of BBVC01000023.1, read as the reverse complement.
TTTTTCCATGGGGATGTGGGTTCCAGCAGGGAAGAACAACGATGGCTTTTGACAACAGCCTTGAGACGCATCAGCCAGCGGGAAGGCAGCATCGTCAATCCTCCTTCCCGCTGAGCGCGTGTCAGGATCACGCGTTTAGCGTGCAGAAGATATATCCAGTCAGCAGCTCTAAGACCTGTTCCATAGCGTTCATCGGGTAAACCTAATTTTTGCTTCATCTCATGACTTAACCAGGGATCGGGTTGGGAAAGTTCAGACCAATGAATATCGTTCATGGCGCCCAAAATGATCACATCGAAATTTAATAGCCTTGCTTCAAGAGGTCCCAGGATGTGAACACGCGGATGCGTTCCATAGACTTTTGTGACGCGAAGTTTTTTGAGATGCAGCGACAGAAATCCACTGTATTCCTTCAGTGTGAAATCATGATGAGGCAGGGAGATTTTTTCCAGCTGTTGCAAGAGATCAGCAATTTTCTTACCTTCTTCTCGTTCCCAGAGTTGACATTTTTCTTCTTTGATTGCACTGTTCGCCAGTGTTTCAAGAACAATGCGATGTCGTTTCACCCAGTCTGCCAAAGACGTTGTCTTGACCAATAGAGGTTCCATCGCCTGGGAAAATTTTTTGTAAAAAGAAGAGATGTCAGCGTCTTCAATCTGCTGGACATCAAATTTTTCAAAAGGGGAAAGAGGACGAATGGAATGAATTTCCAAACGTCGTGTCATTTTTCGACAATCGAAAAAAGGCAAACCCAGAAGAGTCAGGGGATGCTTCAAAAGGCTGAGGACAGAGGTCATATTCTGGGGATGGCATGCCGCATTCAATGTCAGGGTCAGAAAAGCGCCGCGAGAAGATTCAAAGAGGCTTTCTCCATAAGAGTCATCGGGAACGATTTTCCAGCGTTTCAATTCAGCAGTTACGCGATCACTCAACCCTCGATGGGGTGTGATAAGCGCGATCGTATGAGCAGAGTCGTTCAGGGCTTCTCGAATCATCAGAGCAATCATGCGGGCTTCTTCCTGAAGCGAGTCCGCTTCTGCCAGGGAAACAGATTCCAACGCGTTTTCCTGAAAGCATTCCGTGAAGGAAGGGTTCTGAAGCCCTTGCGGGTCGAACAAATTGTTCAGAAACCGGGTGCGCCAATTTTTTGAAAGGGATGGAGCCAGCAACTGGACATTTTCTCGCTGATATTCCATCCGCTCCAGGGTTTGTTTTAAGCCATATTGAGAATGATAGGGGGGGAGCTTCTGCCATTGCTCTTCGGGCATTTCAAGATCGATGCCGGCAAAAATGATTTCTCCTGTGGGAAGAGTAGAGATTGTTTTCAGAAAACGCGCGATAGAGGGAACAGAACCCACCACGCCTGCAGCAATAATGAGTCCTTGGAGAGGAGGGAGTTTTTGCCATTCTTCACTCTGTTGTTTGTAGGCACGTGTACGTGCTGGCAAAGGCTCAGCAAGATTGAGGCGTGCCAATTGAGACGGCCATTCATGAGAAAGAATGCGAAGGAAGTCCAGACTTCTTTGCCAGTGGACTGAGAGTTCATCGGGAACAAGCGTCTCAAGTTTTTCAAGAGGAATTTCTTCTGTCTGCAATTGATCCAGAAGCTGGCCAAGGGATGTTGCGAGAGAGAAGCATTCCTGCCAAGGATATCCTGTTTTTTCCCGCAAGAGATGAGAGAGAAACAGATGCCGTTGTGGGGGAGAGATCACAGGTGCGGAGTTAATCAGAAGCTGATTCCACCTGGTGATGGGTCTGATGCAGGGCATCACCAAGGAACAGTCTTTGATCACAGAGATGAATTCTCTTTCCAGTGTCAGGCAAGCGCGTTCTGTGGGAAGAATGATGGTCGTTCCCGCCAGTTGAAGCGGATCAAGGTCTTTTCCTAAAATATAAGTGGCAAGTCCTGATAAAAAATTTTCAGGAAGGGGAACAGTGAAAAGCTTCACATTTTCCATCTTTGATCCCAGCTTTCTGACAATGTAAGTCGTGCTTCACGGGCATCCGATTCCTGAATAATATCTAAAGTAATCTCAAGAAGGGAAGAGGGCAACCTGAGCCTGCCCAGTCGTTCCGGCCATTCAATCAGGGAAATGCCTGAACCAAAGGCTTCCTCTATTCCCAATTCGAACACTTCTTCTGCATCATGGATTCGGTAAAGATCAAAGTGCCACAAGCTACCGCGCGACGTATCATAGGTTTGAACAAGCGTAAACGTAGGGCTGGGGACATGAGAAATATTGGGGTTCAGAGACGTAATAATACAGCGTGCAAGCGTTGTTTTCCCTGCGCCTAATGTGCCTTTCAGAAGAATAACATCCTGAGAGCAAAGAAGCCTTGCTATTTTTTGTCCTAGCGCTTCTGTCTCGGTGAGAGAATTCAAAGTGTACTTTTTAAAAGACATGTTTAGAACAAAACCCCTTCAATAAGTACAAAAGCCAGCGCGTGACTTGCCGTATCTGAAAGGGAGAGATGAAGGGAAGAGATATGATGGGATGGCGTAAGAGCATCGAGGGTTTCCCTCGCTTTTCCCGTCAAAATGATCATGGGTTTCCCGTGAGGTTCATTGGCAACTTCAATGTCATGAAGGGAAATTCCATCTCTGAACCCTGTCCCTAATGCTTTAACAACGGCTTCCTTTGCGGCAAAACGCTTAGCAAGGCTGCTGGCAGGATGTGCCGACTTTAAGGCACGCTCTTGCTCAGAAGGCGTAAAAATCCGGTTCAGGAAACGTTCGCCCTTCTGATTGAGCAATGTTTCAATGCGGAGGATCTCAACTAAATCTGTGCCAATGCCAATGATCATCATCTCTATCCTTTTAGTTCTGCTTAGCGCATTTTAAAGGAGATGAAAAGCAAAGAGGAAATATTCGAAAAAATATCAAAAGAAAATTATTTGCAGTTAATAGTAGCCTTAAATCCGGTATCAGCACCAACGTTTACAAAAACTGCACCAGAAGCGTTAAAGGTCAACCAAACCTCATAGGAACCGGCTTCATTGATTTCACAGAGTTCTTTTTTTATGTTAAAGACAATACCTTTTATTTTCTCATAATCAATATTGAGTTCTTCTGTAGATATATCTTTATTCATAATATTGGGCGTGGATGAAAATTTCTCTGGTAGTATTTTTAATTGGGCGGTATTTTCCGTGATCTTTTTTACACTATTGGACTCAGGCATATAGCTTTTATGAATAATGACAGGCAAGGTAGTCTTAGGTTCTTCAGCTGTCAGTTCGTTCTGATTTTGACAGAAAGCATAAGATGTTAAGCTGAAGAATGTTATGAGTGTTAATTTGGATGCGGTATTCTGCATAAATGTTACCTTTTCTTATTTACTTTCTATTTCTCAAGAGTCTTTCAAAATGTTTAATATTTCATTAATAGAGAGAGTTGATCTCTAAAAATGACTCTTTACCAATTATTTAAGAACAAGAAGAAGAAGAAAGTTTATACTTCATATTCCTGAAGACGGCAGATGGTTTTTTCTTGTTGTTTTAAAGGCAAAGTGGTACTAAAGAGCGCAAATAGCCTGGAAGGATGAGACGAAGATGTTGCGCCGTTTCTATGATTGGATGATGAGTTATTCTGCCCATCCCCGTGCAAATTGGGTATTGGCAGGCGTTTCTTTTACGGAAAGCTCATTCTTTCCCCTGCCGCCCGATCCCCTTTATTTGGCCATGTTGATGGCAAATCGTGAGCGTACTTGGCATTTGGCAACTTTATGTACGATTTCTTCAGTGCTTGGTGGGCTTTTAGGCTATTACATTGGATACACCCTTTTTGAGACGATTGGAGAATGGATTATCCATACCTATAAACTGGAAGAATCGTTTCTGCGTTTGAAGTCAGGGTTTCAACAATGGGGATTCTGGCTGGTTGCTCTCAAGGGATTGACGCCTGTTCCCTATAAAATAGTGACAATTACCAGTGGCGTTGTTCATCTGAATTTATTTACTTTTATGATAGCGTCCCTGATTGCACGAGGATTTCGCTTTTTCCTGCTGGCAGGATTATTTTGGTATTATGGCCCTGCTATTCGGGATTGTATTGAGAAAAACCTGCTTCTTATGACATCACTTGCATTAGGGGCGCTTGTTGGGGGATACTGGCTTATCACACAATTTTAAAAGATAGAGGGCGATGTGCAGAACATCATAAAAGGAAAAGAGCTTCAATTTGTTCTTATGCTTAGTTTTGTATACGCTGTCGGATCTTTAGGTGGGGCTTATTTTATTGAATATTATCAGGGAATGCCTCCTTGTGCTTTATGTATTTATCAGCGCATCGCTCTTGGGGCCGTTGCGCTTTTTTTTCCTTTTATCTGGTTCCTTTTCCAAAGATATCCAGGAAAAGCATTTTATCTTCTTATCCCCTTTATTTATCTGATTAATTTTGGAATTTCCCTTTATCATACAGGCGTAGAGCAACATATTTTCCCTGCACCTTCGCAATGTCGTGGTAATTTGGGACAGCATGGAGGAGATGTCGATTTACTGCGTAATTTACTGCTTCAGCAAGAGGTGATTCCCTGTGATGAGGTTTCTTGGTATTTGTTTGGTTTGTCTATGGCGACCTATAACATGTTAGCTTCGGGAGGGTTGCTGCTGATTTGGGGATATGTTTTACGGCAGCAACGAAAGATAAAAAGAAGATAATCCATGAAAATCTTGCCCGGTGATTTATCCCCTTCAAAAACTATTGATCGTATGATTCGAGTTGATCATGCAGGAGAATATGGGGCTGCACGAATTTACGAAGGGCAGCTTTCTGTTCTCAAAAACAGTTCTTCTGCTCCTCTCCTTGAGCATATGCGCGCTCAGGAACAAGCCCATCTTGATACTTTTGACAATCTTATCCGTGCAAGACGGGTGCGTCCCACTGTGTTATCTCCCGTATGGCATGTTGCAGGTTATGTTTTGGGAGCACTCTCGGCTCGTCTGGGTGAAAAATCGGCAATGGCGTGCACTGTTGCCGTTGAGGAAGTCATAGATGAACATTATGCCCGGCAATCTAAAGAGCTTGACAACTTTCCACATGAAGAGGAATTACAGAAAATTATTCGTCAATTCCGCGAAGATGAGCAACGCCATCGGGAACTTGGCATTGAACATGGCGCGGCTGATGCACCGGCTTTTAAAGTGATGAAGACGATGATTAAAATGGCTTCAAAAACAGCTATATGGTTTTCCACCAGAATTTAGGAGATGGAATGTATGCGTGATGCTCTTTTACAACGCATTCAGTGTCGTGCTGAAGAGTCGGATTCTGATGTTGTTTATATTACTCAAGAGGGGAAAGTTCTACTGGACTGGACGTCAGAACCTGATCTCCCTCTTCTTGAGATTATGTCCATTGGTAAATCAATTGTTGCTCTTGCTATTGGAATACTCATTGATGAAGGAAAAATACCTGATATCGATATGCCTGTATTTCACCTTTACCCTGAGTGGTATCAGGGGGAAAAGCAAAAGATTACACTTCGTATGATTATGAATCATACATCAGGGATACAGGTAATTCCTGATGGCAACGAAATCTCGCGTGCGCCTGATTCTATCCAGCTGGCTCTTTGCGCGGAATTAAGTGATGTGCCGGGTCAAAAATTTTTCTACAGTAATAAGGCCACCTGCCTTTTATCTGGAATTATTCAGCATGTTTCGGGGCAACCGCTCGATCAATATGTTAAGCAAAGACTTTTTAGTCCCCTTGGAATTACTGAATTTGGATGGAACCGTGATGCAGTGGGAAATCCCCGTAGTTTGGGGGGGGTTCAAATGCGCACGAAAGATTTATATAAAATTGCTCAGCTTGTGATGAATAAGGGGATATGGAAAGGTGAAAGACTTTTGACGGAAGGGTGGATTGATCGAATGTTGACGTCTTCTGAAGAATCCCGTCATAAGTGTGGATTGCTTTGGTGGGTATATCAAGATCCCTTGATTTATGCTGCCCAGGGTCATCTGGGACAATGGCTTTATATTTTGCCAGAAAAGAAAATCATCGCTCTTCGTCAAATGCGCTCAGGAAAGCGGCCACTCGACCAAGTTGATGAATATAAAGATTTTAGGGAGCTTGTCAAACAGCTTTAAGATTCCTATTTAGTTTTTCTCTTTAGTTACATCACGTGTACGTAATGCGTGTATGTAGGTGTAGAATCTGAAGTTTAATCCTTCTTTTTTGGTCAAGTTATTGATTGCTTCCCATACTTTACTAGAAATTTGCCAATAACCATTAATAGGTACCATTATACTGTTTCCTGTTTTTAATAATGTTGGATCCTCTGTAAGGTTAATTTTTTTAAAGCTTTCAACTCCAGAAATAAGCCTATTTTTTTTAAGAGAAATAAACACTGCCGCTTGCATCAAATAATAACAACAAGGATATGCTAGCAGTTTAGCCTGCTTATCGGCATTGAGGTTTGAGAGTTTGGGTTGATGAGCGGGGATATTTTTGTAAAGTTTATGAAAATCCTGATTGTTAAACTCTTCTGGAACGGATCCTAAAATTATAAGTTCTACCCAAATATCCTTTAAAAATTCTATATTATCATTGTGCAAGTGAACCCGTGCAACATTGACGACCTCGCTTTTTTCCTTTGCAAGAGGTAGGATATTGTGGGCAATAGAATAGCTTGCTGCGGTAGCCTGCAAAAGATAGTATGCGATAGGGGAATTGGATTCCAATTCTTGCCAATTTATTTCTGTGACTTTAAATGAAGGTTGGTGGCGTGCCTCTTCTGTCAAAAAATATTCTTTTCCTGGCTCTGAAAGTGTCATTAATCTTGAGAGTTTGAGAATAGAGGGAGATCGTGGAAGGGAAAAAGTTTCGTCTTTTATAGACTCTTCTTGTTTGTCAGAACTGTTCGCGGAACCACTTAAAACAAAAGCAACGAGAAAACGGCTATACGCATGGCAAATTTTTTTTAAATCCATGACTCTTGCTCTTTAGTTAGTTCTTATTGATCTTAGGATAAGAGCATAAGATTAACAAAGTACTTAACTAAATTATTAAAGTACTTCATCAAAATAAAAAAGTATTTAATCAGGAAAATTTTTAAGGAAAACTGGCAATCAAGCGGCTTTTTGATAGCGCCATAATGATGCAGGCGGCAGATTAAGAAACGCGGTTCCAATGCGCTTTTTACTCAGTCCCAGCTTCAAGGCAGGGATAGGAGAAGTAACATGATAACTATATTGGACAATTTCCCCATCTGGCATCATAACTTCAAGACATGCATCGATAATCTTTCTTTGTACATTAAGGGGCATGGTGGACATAGGCATTCCTGAAACAACAGAGGATACTTTTCCTATGACTTCTTTCGGTAACAGGGAGGCAAGGTCAGTGGCATTTCCCTGGATAACATGGACGTTGGGAAGAGATTTTTGAAGGAAAGCGCAAAGTTCAGGATCCAGTTCAACGACATAGAGTTGGGCTGAGGGGATTCCATATTCCAGAAGGCGCCGTGTAACAGTTCCTGTGCCGGCTCCAAGTTCAACAATATAGTTTTCTGGTTTAACTGAAATGCTTCTGCTGATTAATGAAGTCAATGCAGGAGAACTTGGTGCAATAGCTCCCAGTCTTAAAGGATGTTTCAGCCATCTCTTGAGAAATAAAAGAGTCTCTTGAGTGGTGTCAACCCTAGATACCGGATTTTTTAATGACATGACGTCTCCTTTTAAATATAAGCCTGTCAACTGAAAAAACAGATTTTTCCCAAGCTGGATTTAAATTTATTTTCCTTGTATAAATGACCTGTGTTTGAATATTGTTCAAGTCTTTTTTCACAGCTTGGATATTTTTTTGGAAAAGGTTGGTAGAAATCATGAAGTATCAGGTTGCTGTTGTGGGCGCAACAGGGAATGTCGGTCGGGAAACGTTAAGTATCCTTGCAGAAAGAAATTTCCCTGTCCATAAAATGGTGGCTTTGGCCTCAAGCCGTTCGCAGGGAAGAGAAGTCTCTTTTGGAGAGCGCGAGATCCTGAAAGTTCAGGACCTGGAAGGCTTTGACTTCAAAGGAACTGATTTTGCCTTCTTTGCGCCAGGCTCCAGAATTTCTGCTCAGTATGCACCAAAAGCTGCACAGGCAGGGGCGATGGTCATTGATAAAACCTCCTGTTTTCGACTTGATCCCAGTGTTCCTCTTGTTGTGCCTGAAGTTAATCCAGAAGCGCTGGAAAAATGCAAAAAGAATATTATTTCCAACCCTAATTGTGTAGTTGTCCCTCTTGTCGTGGCACTTAAGCCGCTGGATCTTCTTGCGCCGATCAAGCGTGTAGTGATCTCAACTTATCAATCGGTATCTGGGGCAGGGCGACGTCAAATGGATGAACTTTATACCCAGACACGAGGAACCTTGGTGAATGATCCCATTGAACCACATCTTTTTTCCAAGCCCATTGCGTTTAACGTCATTCCTCATATCGGTGACTTTTGTGCCAATGGTATGACAGGAGAAGAAGAAAAAATAGCGCTGGAAACCCGAAAGATTCTAGGCAGTCATCTTCAGGTTTTTGCAACCTGTGTACGCGTTCCGGTTTTTATTGGTCATTCAATCTCGGTCACCGTAGAATTTGAGGAAGAAATTACAGTAGAACAAGCTCGTGCTGCCCTTAAAAAAGCACCCTCGGTGCAAGTTATGGATCGGCGTGAGGACAAGGGATACGTAACACCTGTTGAAAGTGCAGGAGAAGATAAGGTCTATGTTAGTCGCATTCGCAAGGATCCTACCGTTTCTCATGGGCTGGGACTATGGATTGTCGCCGATAATTTACGTAAGGGTGCAGCGCTGAATGCTGTCCAGATTGCCGAAAAGCTGATTGCAAGGTAGACAGTTTGGAGTTTTTTATTTTTAAGTAGCAGTATAAATATTTATGACTTGTTATGACAATCTGAGACCGGATTTTGCTTGAATCTACTTCTCATATACTTTGCTCATTTGAATAACTTGACATATCTGAGAAGGGTTGGACTAAGAAGACCCCACTTTTTGAGCGTAATGAATTATATTTATGAAAATTTTCTTCTGTGGGGAAGGTTTGCAAATAAATTTGTGCCAGCAACCAACGATATGTTTTTATAAAATTTGCTACCGCATGAGGTACAGAGGAGAAAGAAGCCTTTATCATTTTAAAATCTACAGCTTTGGCGGGAAATAATTCCTCGTGATAAATAGACGTATTAAAAATCCTTCCATCCCTTGTAACTAACAAAGTGTCATCTGCCCCATTATAATCACTGTAGTCTATCTCCTCGCTTACGGGAGATAAAAACTTTTGAAAATTTGATTTCGTCAGTGATATCTTTAACGTTTTGTTTAGTTTGTTTATTAAAAAATTTTCTAAATAATTTAATTCATCATTTTGAGATCTATTTTGGTATATTTCTTTATGGGAACCATTAAGTATAGGCTGAGACTGATTGTAATCTAAGGATACAGAAGTGAATAAGGTAACTTTTATCTTACTCTTATCAAAACGGTTGATTTTTCTTATCCATTCTATCATCTTCTCACAAATAGATAAGTACCGAACAGCATGATCCTTGTGAGCTAAAAAGATAGGCTTATTTTTTTTATGTTCATCTGTAAATTCGTTATAAATAGCAATAATTCCAATACAGGGCGATAAAGAGGGCAAAATATATAAATGACAATCGCCCTCATCGAAGGTATCTACGTCGTATCCTTGAAAAACATAACCTAACGATAAATCAGGATTTTTTTGGTCTTCGAGTTTGAAACGGTAATAAGAAAACGTAAGGTTTTTAGAGTGAGGACATTTAATTTCCTCTTCATTCTCAGTTAAAGTTGAGCAATATGCATTGTTAGACAGATATAAAAATATAAGAATAAATAATATATATTTTTTCGCTGTGCCGAACATTTTTATAAACCCCTTATTTTCAAAAAGTTTTACACTCGATTGAAAGCATGAAAACTTTTTTCAAAATAGTGTATCATATCAAATCCAACTTCTGAAAGGAAAATTCTCTGTTTCCTTGTAAAGAGTAAAATGAACTTCTTTTTTCAATTGCCCTGTTCTCTTGTCAATGGCATAAAGCTTTTTCCGGTAGGCTGAAGAGACTGAAAGACTTCTATTGCGTTGTAAGAGCCTATATAAAAAAATATAAAACTCAGAAAAGCAATCACCACAGCAAAAATCCTTAATGACAAAGCAGTACATTTAAGGTGTGGGTTCAATTCGAGTTCGATGATTTGAAAGATATAGCTAAAAACCTTTAAAATGGTTATATTATGGATAATTTTTAAGAGGATTATTCCATGACCTATTCATTAGATTTTAGACTTCGTGTTTTATCTGTAAAAAAGAAGAAAAATTTGAGTTTTGCTGAAACGGCGGATCTCTTTGGTGTTGGAGTGACCAGTCTTGTCAGATGGGTCAAGAAGCCTGAGCCTCAGACACATCGTCATAAACCAGCCACTAAGCTTAATATGGATGCCCTTAAAGAAGATATACAGCTTTATCCTGATGCTTATCAGTACGAGAGAGCAGAACGTCTTGGTGTGAGCTCTATGGGGATATGGCACGCTTTAAAACGCTTGAATGTGACCTATAAAAAAAACGCTCAAACATCCCAAGGCCGATCCAGAAAAGCGTGCTACTTTTTGTCAAGAGCTGAAAGCTTATGAAGAAGCAGGGCATCCTATCATTTCTCTTGATGAATCTGGATTTGCACACCATATGCCACGCACTCATGGTTATTCTCCAAAAGGAAAGAGATGTGAGGGGATTCATGATTGGGGAGCAAAGGGACGAACGAATGTCATCGGCGCCTTATTCCAAGGTCTGCTATTGACCGTGAGCTTGTTCTGCTTCTCGATTAATACCGAGGTGTTTACACAATGGATCATTGACGATTTACTTCCGAAACTGCCTCCTAAAAGCGTCCTTATTTTGGATAATGCCACCTTTCATAAGGGAAAAGCGATGCAAAAAGCAATTGCTGAGGCAGGGCATATCGTGCTGTATCTGCCTCCTTATTCTCCAGACTTTAATCCCATCGAGCATAAATGGGCACAAGCAAAAGCAATTAGACGCAAAAAAAGGTGTTCTATCGAGCAATTATTTCAGGATAATAAAATATGACCGTTTTATATGTTGTTAGCTATATATACTCAAGGAATTTCAAACTGTGAGCAGATAAACAAGAGACTCCGTACGGCATATACAAAAACATGAGCAAGGCGGACTTTCAAAAACCGACAACTCCACATCCTGAAAAACGAAAGTTACAGAGCATTTATCCTTTATTATCGTCATTATTTTCCATGAAAGATACTCATTAACAGTGAAAAAAAACCATTCTTCCCTTCCCTCACCCCAAGAACTTTTGGATTATATAGCTAACAACATATAAAACGGTCATATTTTATTATCCTGAAATAATTGCTCGATAGAACACCTTTTTTTGCGTCTAATTGCTTTTGCTTGTGCCCATTTATGCTCGATGGGATTAAAGTCTGGAGAATAAGGAGGCAGATACAGCACGATATGCCCTGCCTCAGCAATTGCTTTTTGCATCGCTTTTCCCTTATGAAAGGTGGCATTATCCAAAATAAGGACGCTTTTAGGAGGCAGTTTCGGAAGTAAATCGTCAATGATCCATTGTGTAAACACCTCGGTATTAATCGAGAAGCAGAACAAGCTCACGGTCAATAGCAGACCTTGGAATAAGGCGCCGATGACATTCGTTCGTCCCTTTGCTCCCCAATCATGAATCCCCTCACATCTCTTTCCTTTTGGAGAATAACCATGAGTGCGTGGCATATGGTGTGCAAATCCAGATTCATCAAGAGAAATGATAGGATGCCCTGCTTCTTCATAAGCTTTCAGCTCTTGACAAAAAGTAGCACGCTTTTCTGGATCGGCCTTGGGATGTTTGAGCGTTTTTTTTATAGGTCACATTCAAGCGTTTTAAAGCGTGCCATATCCCCATAGAGCTCACACCAAGACGTTCTGCTCTCTCGTACTGATAAGCATCAGGATAAAGCTGTATATCTTCTTTAAGGGCATCCATATTAAGCTTAGTGGCTGGTTTATGACGATGTGTCTGAGGCTCAGGCTTCTTGACCCATCTGACAAGACTGGTCACTCCAACACCAAAGAGATCCGCCGTTTCAGCAAAACTCAAATTTTTCTTCTTTTTTACAGATAAAACACGAAGTCTAAAATCTAATGAATAGGTCATGGAATAATCCTCTTAAAAATTATCCATAATATAACCATTTTAAAGGTTTTTAGCTATAAAAGCGTCCTTATTTTGGATAATGCCACCTTTCATAAGGGAAAAGCGATGCAAAAAGCAATTGCTGAGGCAGGGCATATCGTGCTGTATCTGCCTCCTTATTCTCCAGACTTTAATCCCATCGAGCATAAATGGGCACAAGCAAAAGCAATTAGACGCAAAAAAAGGTGTTCTATCGAGCAATTATTTCAGGATAATAAAATATGACCGTTTTATATGTTGTTAGCTATAGGAGGCAGTTTCGGAAGTAAATCGTCAATGATCCATTGTGTAAACACCTCGGTATTAATCGAGAAGCAGAACAAGCTCACGGTCAATAGCAGACCTTGGAATAAGGCGCCGATGACATTCGTTCGTCCCTTTGCTCCCCAATCATGAATCCCCTCACATCTCTTTCCTTTTGGAGAATAACCATGAGTGCGTGGCATATGGTGTGCAAATCCAGATTCATCAAGAGAAATGATAGGATGCCCTGCTTCTTCATAAGCTTTCAGCTCTTGACAAAAAGTAGCACGCTTTTCTGGATCGGCCTTGGGATGTTTGAGCGTTTTTTTTATAGGTCACATTCAAGCGTTTTAAAGCGTGCCATATCCCCATAGAGCTCACACCAAGACGTTCTGCTCTCTCGTACTGATAAGCATCAGGATAAAGCTGTATATCTTCTTTAAGGGCATCCATATTAAGCTTAGTGGCTGGTTTATGACGATGTGTCTGAGGCTCAGGCTTCTTGACCCATCTGACAAGACTGGTCACTCCAACACCAAAGAGATCCGCCGTTTCAGCAAAACTCAAATTTTTCTTCTTTTTTACAGATAAAACACGAAGTCTAAAATCTAATGAATAGGTCATGGAATAATCCTCTTAAAAATTATCCATAATATAACCATTTTAAAGGTTTTTAGCTATAAAAGCGTCCTTATTTTGGATAATGCCACCTTTCATAAGGGAAAAGCGATGCAAAAAGCAATTGCTGAGGCAGGGCATATCGTGCTGTATCTGCCTCCTTATTCTCCAGACTTTAATCCCATCGAGCATAAATGGGCACAAGCAAAAGCAATTAGACGCAAAAAAAGGTGTTCTATCGAGCAATTATTTCAGGATAATAAAATATGACCGTTTTATATGTTGTTAGCTATATAAGCAAAAAATAAACAAATAAGCGCTAACCTCAATCCCCACGAGTAAGAATAAAAAATACCTTCAAGTTTCTCAGAGAGAATTTTTATTCCTTTGGGTAAAACATTTCCCAGAAAAGCCAATAAAACGACGATAGCACCGCCGTTTATAAGAATTAGAGATTTTATTCCTAACGCTACTAAAGAAAGAATTTCCTTAAATCCTACTGCCCATCTTTAAATCTCTAAATTTCCTTTTTTAGGCAAGCTTTATAATATTCGATAGAAGCCCTTATAATGCTCAAGGTCTTGGAGTTCTTTCTGATCCATATCGCCGCTCTTTTTGTTGTTAAAAAGGGTTTTATTCAGTATGAATCGTAAGTGTTAAGTCATTCTTAATTTTTAAGATTCCAGATGTCAACATCGGCTGAAATTTGATACAGATTTTTAAAAATCCTCGGATGAAAATTGATACACCTGAGATAAAAAAATAAGGGTTCAATTCGTCATTATTTTTTCTTCCTCCTTTTTCGTTTGAGTAAAATTAATTACTCCCGCTTTCTGTTTATTTCTCAATCTGAAGCTTTCTCCCTGAATATGGATAATGCTGCTATGATGGAGCAACCGATCCAATAAAGCGGCTGTTAAGGCCGCATCATTTCCG
>BBVC01000023.1:0-30000 GCA_001192655.1 Caedimonas varicaedens | reverse complement strand
ATTGTGTAAACACCTCGGTATTAATCGAGAAGCAGAACAAGCTCACGGTCAATAGCAGACCTTGGAATAAGGCGCCGATGACATTCGTTCGTCCCTTTGCTCCCCAATCATGAATCCCCTCACGTCTCTTTCCTTTTGGAGAATAACCATGAGTGCGTGGCATATGGTGTGCAAATCCAGATTCATCAAGAGAAATGATAGGATGCCCTGCTTCTTCATAAGCTTTCAGCTCTTGACAAAAAGTAGCACGCTTTTCTGGATCGGCCTTGGGATGTTTGAGCGTTTTTTTTATAGGTCACATTCAAGCGTTTTAAAGCGTGCCATATCCCCATAGAGCTCACACCAAGACGTTCTGCTCTCTCGTACTGATAAGCATCAGGATAAAGCTGTATATCTTCTTTAAGGGCATCCATATTAAGCTTAGTGGCTGGTTTATGACGATGTGTCTGAGGCTCAGGCTTCTTGACCCATCTGACAAGACTGGTCACTCCAACACCAAAGAGATCCGCCGTTTCAGCAAAACTCAAATTTTTCTTCTTTTTTACAGATAAAACACGAAGTCTAAAATCTAATGAATAGGTCATGGAATAATCCTCTTAAAAATTATCCATAATATAACCATTTTAAAGGTTTTTAGCTATATTATCGAACCTATATTACTCATGAATTTATCGGTCATTTGTTTGGTCTTCATAATTCCAACGTCTGTCGTCTGTTTAAAAAGTTGGAGCCTTTGATGGGCAAGCGTCTTGCCATCAAGAAGGATCCACAGCATTGCCGGGATCATTAATATGAAACACGGCTTTTGAAGCTCTTTACAACAATACTTAACCTCTCCTCAATCTATAATCCTACATAATTACTCAAAAATAACGCTTCCCAGAATATCTATTGTTTCAACTGCTATTTTATATTTTAGAGAACTGTCTTTAACAAAGGGTTAAAGAATATTTGCACCATCCCAATAACAGGCGATAGTGGGATGGTAGGAGAAGGGGTAAAAAGTACTCTTTTTCCATTTCCCGAAATTTAATCAGAAAACATCCCTCAATCCCAGAATCACATGAGACCGGGATGCTCGGACACACATTTGTCGTCTTTAGGTGCTCAAAAGCCTGATAAGCTTGGCTCCTCGAGCGGCGGTACCTCGGTCAATGGATGTAGCTTTCTACGATTAGGACTTACAACAATTAAAGAGTTCAAAGCATGTGTTCGAACTCTTCTGCTCTTTTGCAGAGGTTTCTGTATATATAAAAACATTGAGCATAACTCTAACGCCAGTCTCAATGTTTTATAGTCAGATTTCAGCGTTGTATCGTAGCCTTTACACGCACTTTATCCTTATAAAATTTAGGATTTGGTTGACTCTCATGTCTTGTGATATCTGCTTCATAGATGCAAGTACCGGAGTCATCGGTTTGTTCAGTGAGTTCCTGACCTCCAACGATTTCGATTTGGCTATAAAGTTCTTTGGGATAATATGATTTAAATTGGCCTGTTTTGCCATCAACAACAAACACGTCTCCCCTTACCCAAGTGTGCTTCTCATCGTCCAATACTCTGCCTTCTTTGATTAAGTCCGCCACGCCTATGTTTCCTATATCAGGACATTTTTCTGCAAAGACTGCGCTACATGAAATTGCTGAAACAATTACAGCAGCAGCTATGATATGTTTTTTATCCATTTTCAGTCTCCAAATTATTAAATACTCACTATACGGGTTCTAGTATGAAAAAAACATATTAAGAAAGGATTAAGAATATTCAAGTTTCTTAAGCAACTGTCGAAAGAGCCTTCTTAATCATCAACATATCTTGCCAGGATTGAGCTTTTTGGCCAGGAGAGTGCAAAAGAAATGAGGGATGGTAGGTGGCAATGGCTTTGATGGGGTTTTTTAAGTAGGGCGAGGTATAGGATTGCCAAGTACCTCGTAAACGCATGATACAATAAATGGCTTCTGCAAATGCCCTTGTTTTTGCTTCATTCTTAACGCGAATGCCACTTTGGAACTGCAAAAATTTATATATCTTTTTCCAATCGTCTGATTTTATGTAATACTTATCCATGTTAACGCTCCTTTTTAACAAACGAACGTTACCACTTTTTCTATTCAATCTTTAGATAAGTGCACACAACCTAATGAAAAGTCTGGTTGCTTGTCAATCCAAGAACAAGAGCGAGATAATGTGGATCAATTTCCAAACTATACGCTCTCCAGAGGATTTCCAGTATAGTCGTACCACTTACCCGCAAACGGATCCAGCACAGTATCGCCCACATAACCTCAGCATCTGTAATGTTAGTCAAGCTTCTTTTTTTGAGAAGTTTCAAACAATACAAAGAAGCTTAATAAGCCCACTTTCTTATTAAATTATCTGTATTAAAGTCCAATTTTTTATAATCATTATTCATTTGATCAGATAATGTTTCTCTAGATTGAACGATTTGATTCAGAGGAGAGAGGTATATGGCTTCGGTGTTGCCGTTCTTATTCATTATATAGCTAAAAACCTTTAAAATGGTTATATTATGGATAATTTTTAAGAGGATTATTCCATGACCTATTCATTAGATTTTAGACTTCGTGTTTTATCTGTAAAAAAGAAGAAAAATTTGAGTTTTGCTGAAACGGCGGATCTCTTTGGTGTTGGAGTGACCAGTCTTGTCAGATGGGTCAAGAAGCCTGAGCCTCAGACACATCGTCATAAACCAGCCACTAAGCTTAATATGGATGCCCTTAAAGAAGATATACAGCTTTATCCTGATGCTTATCAGTACGAGAGAGCAGAACGTCTTGGTGTGAGCTCTATGGGGATATGGCACGCTTTAAAACGCTTGAATGTGACCTATAAAAAAAACGCTCAAACATCCCAAGGCCGATCCAGAAAAGCGTGCTACTTTTTGTCAAGAGCTGAAAGCTTATGAAGAAGCAGGGCATCCTATCATTTCTCTTGATGAATCTGGATTTGCACACCATATGCCACGCACTCATGGTTATTCTCCAAAAGGAAAGAGATGTGAGGGGATTCATGATTGGGGAGCAAAGGGACGAACGAATGTCATCGGCGCCTTATTCCAAGGTCTGCTATTGACCGTGAGCTTGTTCTGCTTCTCGATTAATACCGAGGTGTTTACACAATGGATCATTGACGATTTACTTCCGAAACTGCCTCCTAAAAGCGTCCTTATTTTGGATAATGCCACCTTTCATAAGGGAAAAGCGATGCAAAAAGCAATTGCTGAGGCAGGGCATATCGTGCTGTATCTGCCTCCTTATTCTCCAGACTTTAATCCCATCGAGCATAAATGGGCACAAGCAAAAGCAATTAGACGCAAAAAAAGGTGTTCTATCGAGCAATTATTTCAGGATAATAAAATATGACCGTTTTATATGTTGTTAGCTATATTTCGCTTTTCTAAGCCAGTTTTTGACAAATCAAGAACGTTTTCTACAAATGAATGGATAGACTTTCCTCTAAAGACAGTTCTAAAACCACTTATAGGTACATGCATGCGTAAGAATTTGTAATCATCTTCTGCCCAATCATCAATAAGATCAAAAATGGAGGATAAAACCTCATCTTGATAGAGAAGACCCACCCAAAATGCTGCTAGAGATTGCAAGTAAGGGAATGGACAACTGTCTGCTCCTCTCATCTCAAGAACACTTTTTAGACGAACATCTGAATAGAGAGTAGAGAGATGAAAGGTTAAATCTTCGGTAGTAGGCTTTTCTTGTGGTAAAATCCTTAATGAACCTTTTAAAAAATCTCTAAAAGTCTGACCTTGAGGATCAATATAACTGCCATTACGTATAATAAAGATCATTGGAATATCTAGAATATAATTTATATAATATTCTAGATTCATTTTTGAATTGCATATAAAAGGAGAAATTCCGCTCCTTTGCTGATCAACATCAGTCCATATATAGTTTCGATAGCTTTGGTAAGAAGTTATCTTTTCCTCTACAATGGGAGAACACGCAAATAACAAACCAACAATAGGTTGTAAAGCAGTTGAGACCCGTAATTTTTTTATAAGATCCTCTTCTGATCTATAGTCCAAACTTGCCTGAATTGAGGCAGTTGAATGAAGCATATCATAGCCATTCTCTCCCTTGTATGAAAGGTAATTCAACATATACTCATATCGCTTTTTTGGAATGGTACGAATATTTTTTACATATGTTTTAGGATCATATCCAACGCCAACTAAAATAAGCTGATTGTTGGTAATATTTTTTACGAATTCAATATTATTTTGCAATTGTTGACTTATTTCATGAATATTATGGACAGCTGCACTTGAAAACTCAAGTTGTCCCCCTGCTTCTAAAGAAAATTTATCACCGCCTTTGGTAAGTTCAATCGTATGTTGATATTCGTAATAAGGGCTCCAGTTCCATCCACGATTTTTAATCGTAGTAAATATATCCTGAATGGAAAGAGGCATATTATTATAAGTTACTCTTTCCAAATTTTGATTAAACATGAAGAACTCATGTTCTACCCCAATGCGAAGCTCGTTTGGGGGTTTAAAAAAATTTTGAAAATATCTATAGATATCTTCCATATTTTCTAGATGATTATCCGTCAATTTACTTACTTTTCTTGAAGATGAGTTATTCCATTCCAATCCTGCCCTGGAGGATCTGCGATCAATCGTTTACAACGCTCTATATATAAAAGAACCGATTTATCATGCGTATCATTCAGGGACTCGAAGAGAGCAAGAGCTTCTATCCATCCCTTATTGAAAAATAAATTGTAGGCTTTTTCGAACTGATGACAGAATTCTGCCTGTCCTTCAGAAGGGAGGAGAGCTGTATCTCCATCAAATTTTGCTATTATAGCTAACAACATATAAAACGGTCATATTTTATTATCCTGAAATAATTGCTCGATAGAACACCTTTTTTTGCGTCTAATTGCTTTTGCTTGTGCCCATTTATGCTCGATGGGATTAAAGTCTGGAGAATAAGGAGGCAGATACAGCACGATATGCCCTGCCTCAGCAATTGCTTTTTGCATCGCTTTTCCCTTATGAAAGGTGGCATTATCCAAAATAAGGACGCTTTTAGGAGGCAGTTTCGGAAGTAAATCGTCAATGATCCATTGTGTAAACACCTCGGTATTAATCGAGAAGCAGAACAAGCTCACGGTCAATAGCAGACCTTGGAATAAGGCGCCGATGACATTCGTTCGTCCCTTTGCTCCCCAATCATGAATCCCCTCACATCTCTTTCCTTTTGGAGAATAACCATGAGTGCGTGGCATATGGTGTGCAAATCCAGATTCATCAAGAGAAATGATAGGATGCCCTGCTTCTTCATAAGCTTTCAGCTCTTGACAAAAAGTAGCACGCTTTTCTGGATCGGCCTTGGGATGTTTGAGCGTTTTTTTTATAGGTCACATTCAAGCGTTTTAAAGCGTGCCATATCCCCATAGAGCTCACACCAAGACGTTCTGCTCTCTCGTACTGATAAGCATCAGGATAAAGCTGTATATCTTCTTTAAGGGCATCCATATTAAGCTTAGTGGCTGGTTTATGACGATGTGTCTGAGGCTCAGGCTTCTTGACCCATCTGACAAGACTGGTCACTCCAACACCAAAGAGATCCGCCGTTTCAGCAAAACTCAAATTTTTCTTACTTTTTTTACAGATAAAACACGAAGTACTAAAATACTAATGAATAGGTCATGGAATAATCCTCTTAAAAATTATCCATAATATAACCATTTTAAAGGTTTTTAGCTATATCTTCTTTAAGGGCATCCATATTAAGCTTAGTGGCTGGTTTATGACGATGTGTCTGAGGCTCAGGCTTCTTGACCCATCTGACAAGACTGGTCACTCCAACACCAAAGAGATCCGCCGTTTCAGCAAAACTCAAATTTTTCTTCTTTTTTACAGATAAAACACGAAGTCTAAAATCTAATGAATAGGTCATGGAATAATCCTCTTAAAAATTATCCATAATATAACCATTTTAAAGGTTTTTAGCTATAATTCAAATATTTTGATAGGTTGGGTTTTTCCCTTAACTTCCACCCAGTCTAACGGACGCGTTAAAAATTTATTTTTAACGCGATCATAAACTGTTTCACTAATAATAATTTGAGTTCCATATATTTTATTTAATCCTTCCAAACGAGAGCATAAATTAACGTTATCGCCTATCGCTGTGTAATTCATTCTTTCAGACGAACCAATATTACCTACAACGGCTTCTCCTGTATGAATTCCAAAACGTGTTTTGAAGACCGGTTTATGATCGTGATGCCAGAGTGCGTTGATCTCTATCAGTTTCTTTTGGCAAAGAAGAGCAGCAAGACAAGCATTAAAAGAATTATTTTTATCCGGAATGGGAGCGCCCCAGAAAGCCATAATGGAATCGCCTATATATTTATCAATAGTACCTTCTGTGTGCATGATGATTTTGGTCAGTTCATCGAAGTAATCGGAAAGATAAGTAGCTACTTTATCCGCTGAAATAGGTTCGGATACAGACGTGAAATCAGTGATATCTGTAAATAATAAAGTAATTTCTTTTATTTTTCCTCCAATTTGGATGCTTTGATTTTTACGGACAAGTTTTGATACTAAAGTATGGGGAACATATTTTGCAAAAGATCCGAAACTAGTCTTCATATTTTCCATAGAATGTGCAAGGGTTTGTATCTCTTTGATACTTGTTTGTACGGATATATTATCGAAAAGTTTGAATTCCCTAATTTTCTCAGCTTCTTTTGAAAGTTGTATAATAGGGCGAGAAATTCTTCTCGCAACCAACACCATCAGAAAAGAGGAAAAAATAAGGATAAGTAAAGAGATTAATAAAGACTCTTTATTATTCTCTTTAATCTCTTTAATAAAATCATCCAGAGGATATATCAGAACAATTTTCCAGTTCTTCATAAATGTTGAGGGAAAATCAGTATATACTGCATAATAATCGACATTTTTATATTCAAATTTAATAATATTTTCACTTTTATTTTTTTCTCTATATAATTGATCTGTGTATTTTAAAATACAATCTCCCATTTCGTTTATACTTAGCACCTTAAAATCATTGTTACCGAAAACTATATTATTAATGGGATCAGATGTAGCAATGATTTCTTGTTTATCATTAATTATGTAAGACTTTAAATTTGGCGTAAACTTATTGCTTGCCAAGAATTTAGATAGATTTTTTATGGAAATATCTACGGCAATCACCCCTTTTAAGGTAGCATTTTTATTTAGTAAAATAGGATAGGATACAGTAATTCCTGGTTCTTTGATGCTTCCAATAAAAACATATACATCGCTCCATTCAGTATTTAAGCTTTTACTCGCAGCTTTATACCAGCTTCTATCTCGCGGATCATAAGTTGTTGCTTCAACAATCTCCGATCTTATCTGTTCTTCTTCATTGTTAAAATAATACCATTCTTCAATGAGCCTATCTCCTTTCTCTTTTATAATTCTGAGGGCACTTATAATTGAACTGGGCAGAAGATTATCGCTGGTTCTGAATTGCGCGCCTTTTTGTGTCATAAACACCGCAAGGAAATATCCAGTATCATAACCAAAGTATAAACTTGTAATTTGAGGATATAGATTAACCGTTTCCAGTAAAGAAAATATTTTCGGGTGATTTACATTGTTTGTGAAATCTTCTTCCTTAAAGAGGGGTGCTAAAATCTTTGCAAGTTTCTCGACTTCGAGGAAATAGTCCATTGTGTCTTTTACAAATCCTTTAGATGTTTCTTTTATAAAATCTTCGGACTGCCTTAAAATTGACTTTTTATTATTGATATATGTGTAGCTAAGTGTTGTTATTGCTGAGAAAAAAAGCAAAAGAAGTGTCCAAAAAAGAATAACAGCTTGTATCTTTTTTGCTTTGATACGACTATATATCAATTTTTAGCTTCCTTTTTACGAAAAATTTCCCTTATTAAACATTTGCTTGGTTAACAAAACTTTAATTTTAATAAAAATTTATCCATCACTATTAGGTTTAATGGAGAAGGTAACAACGGCACAATCTAAAACCATGGTACATAAACTTCTTAACGGATCTATTAAAGGATCTATGGCGATAAATAAAATAATGACAACTCCAAGAGGAAGTCCCAAGGGATCCATAATCATGGCAAGAAGGCCTAAATTAACAATTCCCGTAGAAGTTGCTGCCAACCCTGCAAGAATTGCTCCAATAACAATAACAAGCCACTCATTTGCTATAAGGGGTGTATTATATAATTGTGCAATAAAGATAGCGACAAAAGAATAATAAAAGATGTTGCCAAACCTACATGTTGCTATGGTAATGGGCGTTAATAAGGTGACAGAAGTCTCATTTAATTTAAGCCCATCAATCATACTTGACATAAGAGAAGGCATGGATGCAAATCCGCTTCCTGTAGTGAGGGCAATAAGCATCGGTTCTTTAAGAGTTTTTATCAGTGAAATATAGGAAGTTTTGCTTTTCTTCCCTATGATGGCAAGTCCGACTATTATTAAAAATAATAAACTTATAAATATAATGACGACAAATTGAGTCATGGATAAAATAGTGGAAACAGTTAATGAGGAAACGCGATCAGCCAGGAAAAAAAAGATACCAAAAGGCAGAAGTAAAATTGCCCAGTTAACGATAATTTTAAAGAGATGGTTAAAAATTTCTAAAAATGAAATAAAAAGGCTTTTATCATTAAGATTCATAAAGCTTGCTGCGATCCCTACCAGAAATGAAATTGCTAAAATTTGAATGATACTGCCTTTGGATAAAGCTTCAAATACGTTGGAAGGGATAACGTTGAGAAAAAAATTTCCGAGAGAAACTTTTGTTTGTTTTATAATAGGTTCGTTTTTACTGACCATTAAGATGTTTGAAAAATTACCTTGCTCAATTAAATGCTGAATTTCAGGTTTAGCAGAAATATCACTGCCCAAAGACCAATAAGAAGAAAGTAGTATGCCGAGCACACTGGTTCCAATTAGAAAAATCAAGTATCCACACATTACTCTCTTCATAGAAATGTGTTTTTTAGATAAAACCAGTTGATAGACAGATAAAGAAATTGAGGTGATAACCAGAGGAAGAATGCCGAATTGTAGAAAATCTATATAAAAATGTCCTATGTAAGAAAACTTTTTACTTAAATCAGGAAAGTAGATTCCAAAATATATAGATAGAGTTGCACTTATAATGATCAAAAAAGGGCTTTTTATTAATTTAGATATACCATTAAACGCTGACATATTTTTTTCTCTTTCCCTGTAAAAAAAAAACGCTTATAAGTTTTCTTTGTATTTCTTCAGACTCTCATTAAGTTTAAAATGCAATTTTTTTGTATTGTTCAATAAATTATTGACCCATGTAATGAGAGAAGTATTCTCTAATGGCGCTACAATATAAATTGGGTCTTCTTCTCCTTTCATAATAACAGTCAGGAAATTAAAGTTTAACTCTGGGTGTTTCAGAAGCATTTTAGTAAGTTCACAATCATCTCTGAATCCTGCAATGTATTTCCCCGAAGATAATTCACGCTGAATATCGTCCCATTTCGTATGTAGTTTTACGACGGCCTGAGGAAAACTATTATGAATAAATTGAGCATAAGAAGTTGTTGCCAAAGCGCCTACAAGATTTTCTTTTTTTGAAAATAACTCTTCTAAACTGGGCGTTCCCGGTTGTTGTGCCAGTCGTACCCGGTTTATGAGGAAAGCCTTATGCAGGGTTATATAAGGCACAGAGTACAAAACTTTGAGAGCTCTTTGCGGTGTATAACTTAACTTAGAAATACCTAGATCAGCATAGCCATTGGCTATGTACTCTACAACATCATCAAAAGTAGGTTGACTTCTATCAAATTTGACTTTTACTCCTAATTGAAAAGCAATTTCATTGGCAATTTCGATATCAAGACCAATAAGGTTACCTTCTTTATCAAGCATATGAAAAGGAGAGTAATCAACTGAAGTAAGTGCAACAATGAGTTCACCGCGATCCAGAATTGTTTTAATCTCAGAAGGAATTAAACGAAGCCCTGAGGTGGCGATAGCCATTTTATTACTTAAAGAAAGGTTGTCTTGCTCATGAAGAGATTGTAAATGATTGGTCGCTAATGCGTAATGAAAAATATTGACAACAACCACCCATAAAAATATTTTAAGCCCTTTTAATCCCATTGTGTATGCCTCAAATTATTTTTGTTTATAAAGTTTATACTAACTAGTCATTGTCGCAAAATGATTAATTTTTTCAAGAAGCTGTATTAAAAAAATTAATGCAGAATTTTATGGTCTTTGGATTATATAGCTAAAAACCTTTAAAATGGTTATATTATGGATAATTTTTAAGAGGATTATTCCATGACCTATTCATTAGATTTTAGACTTCGTGTTTTATCTGTAAAAAAGAAGAAAAATTTGAGTTTTGCTGAAACGGCGGATCTCTTTGGTGTTGGAGTGACCAGTCTTGTCAGATGGGTCAAGAAGCCTGAGCCTCAGACACATCGTCATAAACCAGCCACTAAGCTTAATATGGATGCCCTTAAAGAAGATATACAGCTTTATCCTGATGCTTATCAGTACGAGAGAGCAGAACGTCTTGGTGTGAGCTCTATGGGGATATGGCACGCTTTAAAACGCTTGAATGTGACCTATAAAAAAAACGCTCAAACATCCCAAGGCCGATCCAGAAAAGCGTGCTACTTTTTGTCAAGAGCTGAAAGCTTATGAAGAAGCAGGGCATCCTATCATTTCTCTTGATGAATCTGGATTTGCACACCATATGCCACGCACTCATGGTTATTCTCCAAAAGGAAAGAGATGTGAGGGGATTCATGATTGGGGAGCAAAGGGACGAACGAATGTCATCGGCGCCTTATTCCAAGGTCTGCTATTGACCGTGAGCTTGTTCTGCTTCTCGATTAATACCGAGGTGTTTACACAATGGATCATTGACGATTTACTTCCGAAACTGCCTCCTAAAAGCGTCCTTATTTTGGATAATGCCACCTTTCATAAGGGAAAAGCGATGCAAAAAGCAATTGCTGAGGCAGGGCATATCGTGCTGTATCTGCCTCCTTATTCTCCAGACTTTAATCCCATCGAGCATAAATGGGCACAAGCAAAAGCAATTAGACGCAAAAAAAGGTGTTCTATCGAGCAATTATTTCAGGATAATAAAATATGACCGTTTTATATGTTGTTAGCTATATGACACTGTGAACAACAGTAATTTTTATGATATTCTTTTTTGAGAAGTTAAAAAGGAGTTTCTTAGGTGGGTTGACGTCTTTTACCTCTATCCCATCGTTTTTTTACCGAACCTGAATGTAAGAGTCAATGCTCCTTACTCACTACAAGCGTTCTGGCAGACCTCCTACAGGACGAGCTGAGTACCACCAAGGTTCATTTGGCGCTTAGCTCTGTTTACTCCAGGACAAAGACAGGATGTGCGCGTGTTCCATAAGCTTTGACTTGACTTTGGAAAAGCATTACTTACGTTGTTGGAGATAAAGGATACGAAGGGAAAATAAGGTCTCATGGGGCTATTTCTGTGATTCCACCTAAAGTTAGCTGTGTCTTTCCCGAAACTTGTGATACAATAACACGCCTCAAGATTGAACTTTTCTTTGCACATCTTAAAGGGAACAAGCGTTTAGCCATGTGATACGATAAACTAGACTGTACATTTATAGCTTTCTTTTGCGGCGCTATTTTATGAAACTAACTATTTTATCTTGTTAACAGAGACACTTAACTAAAGAGTGATAATAAAGGTTTAATCATCTCGCGCAGAACATTTGCATTTTGCAGGAAGTGTGTGGGCATACAGGATCGGTGATGGTTAGGAAGTCTTAGATGTTCTGCATCTGAGGCTTCCGCCTTCCAGACTAAGGGACTTTTTAAGAACCTCTTGACCCATGTTGTTTCTAGGCTTCCCGCCATTTTCCCTCTGAAAGCCTTGTAAACGCTCAAATCCATGAATTTATTTCACTTGCTTCTGACAACATTTAATGATTAATATCATTGAATCATTTTGAAGATAGAGTCAAATAAAAAAAATGTCATTAATATAAAACCTTTCATCAGGTCTACGAAGAAATGAAAAATAAAA
Source organism: Caedimonas varicaedens (assembly GCA_001192655.1). Classification (GTDB taxonomy): domain Bacteria; phylum Pseudomonadota; class Alphaproteobacteria; order Caedimonadales; family Caedimonadaceae; genus Caedimonas; species Caedimonas varicaedens. Next base: position 17,875 of record BBVC01000023.1, on the reverse strand, counting down.
ATTATGACCAAAACCGGTCTCAACTTTTAGAAAAAAATGGTCTGGACAATGGGAGTCACTTTATCCCATATAAAATAATTCTGCCTTAGAAAGTTATGCAATTTATTCATGAGAATTGTTGTCAAAGTAATCAATTTAGAATATGCACTCGAGAGGATCCACTCGTAATTTTTCCGATCTTTATAACCTTGATCATTTTATATGGGGTTAGGTGTATATTTAAAGCATCTTCAACAAAATACTACAGGAATCAAACGCATGATTCCCGAGGATAAAATGAGACCATGACGAACCGAGAAAAAGTTTATACAGGCCTTTGCATTTTATTTTCAGTCTTGCTGGTTTTGGGGAACCTGATCTATCAGAAATTTGTTGTCTTGCCGATCTTGCCGTTTCATACTTTTGAACTCTCTGTGGGGGCTATTTTATATCCCCTGACTTTTTTACTGACTGATCTGATTGCAGAGTTTTACGGGAAAGAAAAAGCCGGCTTCTGTGTCCGTTTTGCCATTGCCATAAATATCGCGGTTGCTGTTATTATTTCGGGTATGGACATGCTTCCAGCGACGTCATGGTCTAAAATTGATGATGGGACTTTCCACAAGATGTTTGGCCACTATAGTGTGGCGTTTACAGGCTCCATGATCGCCTGTTATCTTTCTCAAAAGGTGGATATTTCCCTTTATTTATGGATACGCAGACTCACAAGAGGGAAGTGGCTCTGGCTAAGAAATAACGGCAGCACCTCTGTCTCGCTGTTGATTGATACTTCTGTGGTTATCAGCTTTCTCACCCTGTTTGGCGTATTGCCTGCAGACCGCCTTGGGCTTCTCATTCTGAACAGCTATTCTTTCAAATTATTTTTTATGGTGTGCAGTACGCCTCTCTTTTATCTTTGTATTTACCTGATAAGATTTTTGATCGGACAAGAAAATGATTCATCTCAAAAAGAAGAGAAAGAGGGAAAAAGTGAGAAGAGAATTGAGTCCTATCCTTAATTCTCTTTGGGATGTTATCATGAAGATATTGATGGAGGACTAGGGTGATCACAGAAGAAAAGCTAGCTTCGTTTGGCGCTGAAAAGCTGGCGCGTATGTTGTTTTCTCTCTATGAAAGTCAAAAAGGTATTCGCAAGCCCCTGGATATGATGATTGCAGCCATGGACGAGAAACCCAAAAAGATCGTTTCCATGATTCAAAAAGAAATCTCTGCTCTGAAGAGATCTTCCCGCTTCATCGATTATGATGAATCGGGAGATTTTGCTCAAAGGCTGAATGCTCTCAGAAGGGGCATTGTGGGTGACTTAACAGAGAAATCTCCTGAGGATGCCCTGTCCTGCCTGTTGGATTTTCTGGATTTGCAGGATAAAATCTTTGAACGATGTGATGACAGCAATGGCAGCATCGGAGATGTTTTTGTCCAGGCATGCTGTGACTTGGGTCATATTTATGAGAAAACAAACGTCTCTTCGGAAGATGTAGCGAACACGGTCTTTACACGCTTTATAAATAATGGTTACGGCGTTTATGATGAGATGATTGGGAATTGCAAGGAAAAGCTGGGCGTAGAAGGTCTGACTTTATTACGAGAAAAATTTGAACAAAACGTTACAGTTCAAAATGCTCGGATTGTCCGCTTAGGGCTTCAATCGATTGCTGATTGTCGCAAAGATGTGGATGCCTATATGCGTGCCTGCAATTTTGAGGGGATGCCTCATGCTCATGATCATCTGGAAATTGCCCGCAGACTGATTGAGCATTGGCGAGGAGAAGAAGCCCTTCAGTGGTTGGACAAAATGGATGTTCCGACTTCTCATCCTTGGGAGAGCGAAAGACAAGCTCTTAAAGTTCAGGCTTTGGAAACATGTGGCTCTTATGATAAAGCCCAAGATGAACGCATGGTGTTAGCGCCGGAGGTAAAATGATACAGATCATCGGTTGAATTTTGATACACCCACGCATTAACTCCTTTTCAAAGGAGTTTAGGAATAATGATTCAGTGGGAACAAACGATGGAAATAAAAATATTACGCCGACAAGGCAAGAGTCTAAGAAGGATCGCTCATGAGGTTGGTATGGCCGTGAATACAGTTCGTAAATATCTCCAACATGAAGGCAGACCTTTTTATAAGAAGAGAAAAACGGTTGAGACTAAACTTGATCCATATAAACCTTATTTGCAAGAAAGGGTCAAACAGGCTCGCCCTTTTTGTCTTCCTGCAACGGTTTTGCTACGGGAGATACGCGATCAAGGATATAGGGGTGGCGTGACACAATTAAGGTTATATCTGAATTCTTTAACCCCTGTGGTCTGTGAGGAAGTCGTTAGATTTGAAACAGAACCAGGCGCACAAATGCAGATGGATTGGATTGAATTTCGAAAAGGGAAAAACCCTCTATCCGCTTTTGTCGCAACCCTTGGTTATAGTCGGGTCAGCTATGTCTGCTTTGTGGAGAATGAGAAATTATCGACATTACTTCAATGCCATGAAGATGCATTTGATTATTTTGGCGGTATCCCCTCTCAAGCCCTTTATGACAATATGAAGACTGTTATTCTGCAAGAGATGCCTATGGTTTAGGGAAGCATCGCTTTAATTCTGGGATGTTAGATTTTGCCAAGCATCATGGATTTCAACTGAAAGTGTGTCGTCCTTATCGCGCCAAGACGAAAGGAAAAGTAGAGAGATTTAATCGTTACTTGCGTTACAGCTTTTATAACCCTCTTGCTTCTCGGCTTAAAAGTGCTGGTCTAACACTCGATGTTCAAACCGCTAATATGGAAATTTTAAAGTGGTTAAAAGAAACAGCTAATCAGCGTGTTCACGGCACCACAAAAGAGGTTCCTCTTGAAAGGTTAGAAAGAGAACGTTCGACTTTGCAGCCTCTTGGGCTTCCTTATCGAGGAGATGTTTCATTAGCTCGTTGTGTTAAAGAGCCAGAGATTAAAGCTCCTGAATGGGCTCCTCACAACCCCCTTCAGCATCCTCTTTCTGTTTACGACAGAATTCTGGAGGCAGCATGAACTTACAATATCAACGTCTCCAAGAGATGTGCGATTCTCTTAAACTGATCTCTGTTGCTCAAGGATATTCTGATCTCGCTCAGGATGCCGTTAAAAATCAGGTAAGTTATACAGATTTTTTAGAAAAGCTTTTAGAAGCGGAGATCAAAGAACGGCAACGTCGAAGTCAACGTATTCTTACAAAGATAGCAGGATTTCCCGCGATCAAAACTTTAGATGATTTTGATTATTCTTTTGCGGGGAGTATTAAAAAAACAGCCATTGAAGAATTAAGGTCGCTGTCTTTTGTCGATCGGTGTGAGAATATTTTGCTTCTTGGTCCAAGTGGTGTGGGCAAAACACATATTGCTATTGCTTTAGGATATCTGGCAACACAAGCAGGAATCAAAACTCGCTTTATCACAGCCTCTGATCTGATGCTTCAACTAGACGTTGCAGCACGTCAACAAAAACTGGATCACTTTTTTAAAAGAACGATAAGCGGCTATCGTTTGCTCATTGTTGATGAATTGGGGTACCTTTCCTTCAAAAGAGAACAAGCCAATCTCCTTTTTCAAGTGATTGCCAAACGCTATGAAAAAAGCAGTTTGATCATAACCAGCAATCTTCCCTTCGGACAATGGCATCATGCTCTCGGAAATGATGCGGCCTTAACAGCCGCTTTATTGGATCGGTTGCTCCATCATAGCAGCATTATCCATATTCAGGGAGAAAGCTTCAGATTGAGAAATAAACAGAAAGCGGGAGTAATTAATTTTACTCAAACGAAAAAGGAGGAAGAAAAAATAATGACGAATTGAACCCTTATTTTTTATCTCAGGTGTATCAATTTTCATCCGAGGATTTTTAAAAATCTGTATCAAATTTCAGCCGATGTTGACACTTGTTAGCGCCGGAGGTAAAAATGATACAGATCATCGGTTGAATTTTGATACACCCACGCATTAACTCCTTTTCAAAGGAGTTTAGGAATAATGATTCAGTGGGAACAAACGATGGAAGTAAATATTACGCCGACAAGGCAAGAGTCTAAGAAGGATCGCTCATGAGGTTGGGTATGGCCGTGAATACAGTTCGTAAATATCTCCAACATGAAGGCAGACCTTTTTATAAGAAGAGAAAAACGGTTGAGACTAAACTTGATCCATATAAACCTTATTTGCAAGAAAGGGTCAAACAGGCTCGCCCTTTTTGTCTTCCTGCAACGGTTTTGCTACGGGAGATACGCGATCAAGGATATAGGGGTGGCGTGACACAATTAAGGTTATATCTGAATTCTTTAACCCCTGTGGTCTGTGAGGAAGTCGTTAGATTTGAAACAGAACCAGGCGCACAAATGCAGATGGATTGGATTGAATTTCGAAAAGGGAAAAACCCTCTATCCGCTTTTGTCGCAACCCTTGGTTATAGTCGGGTCAGCTATGTCTGCTTTGTGGAGAATGAGAAATTATCGACATTACTTCAATGCCATGAAGATGCATTTGATTATTTTGGCGGTATCCCCTCTCAAGCCCTTTATGACAATATGAAGACTGTTATTCTGGCAAGAGATGCCTATGGTTTAGGGAAGCATCGCTTTAATTCTGGGATGTTAGATTTTGCCAAGCATCATGGATTTCAACTGAAAGTGTGTCGTCCTTATCGCGCCAAGACGAAAGGAAAAGTAGAGAGATTTAATCGTTACTTGCGTTACAGCTTTTATAACCCTCTTGCTTCTCGGCTTAAAAGTGCAGGTCTAACACTCGATGTTCAAACCGCTAATATGGAAGTTTTAAAGTGGTTAAAAGAAACAGCTAATCAGCGTGTTCACGGCACCACAAAAGAGGTTCCTCTTGAAAGGTTAGAAAGAGAACGTTCGACTTTGCAGCCTCTTGGGCTTCCTTATCGAGGAGATGTTTCATTAGCTCGTTGTGTTAAAGAGCCAGAGATTAAAGCTCCTGAATGGGCTCCTCACAACCCCCTTCAGCATCCTCTTTCTGTTTACGACAGAATTCTGGAGGCAGCATGAACTTACAATATCAACGTCTCCAAGAGATGTGCGATTCTCTTAAACTGATCTCTGTTGCTCAAGGATATTCTGATCTCGCTCAGGATGCCGTTAAAAATCAGGTAAGTTATACAGATTTTTTAGAAAAGCTTTTAGAAGCGGAGATCAAAGAACGGCAACGTCGAAGTCAACGTATTCTTACAAAGATAGCAGGATTTCCCGCGATCAAAACTTTAGATGATTTTGATTATTCTTTTGCGGGGAGTATTAAAAAAACAGCCATTGAAGAATTAAGGTCGCTGTCTTTTGTCGATCGGTGTGAGAATATTTTGCTTCTTGGTCCAAGTGGTGTGGGCAAAACACATATTGCTATTGCTTTAGGATATCTGGCAACACAAGCAGGAATCAAAACTCGCTTTATCACAGCCTCTGATCTGATGCTTCAACTAGACGTTGCAGCACGTCAACAAAAACTGGATCACTTTTTTAAAAGAACGATAAGCGGCTATCGTTTGCTCATTGTTGATGAATTGGGGTACCTTTCCTTCAAAAGAGAACAAGCCAATCTCCTTTTTCAAGTGATTGCCAAACGCTATGAAAAAAGCAGTTTGATCATCACCAGCAATCTTCCCTTCGGACAATGGCATCATGCTCTCGGAAATGATGCGGCCTTAACAGCCGCTTTATTGGATCGGTTGCTCCATCATAGCAGCATTATCCATATTCAGGGAGAAAGCTTCAGATTGAGAAATAAACAGAAAGCGGGAGTAATTAATTTTACTCAAACGAAAAAGGAGGAAGAAAAAATAATGACGAATTGAACCCTTATTTTTTTATCTCAGGTGTATCAATTTTCATCCGAGGATTTTTAAAAATCTGTATCAAATTTCAGCCGATGTTGACAGCATGGCATGGTTCGAACGCACCCTCATCCCAGAACTTTATGGAGAGATCTTAAAAAATATTCGCCCGGAACTCAAAGAAGAATTTGAGAAAAAGACTCTTGAGAGAGTTTTTCAGGAGTCGGATATTTATAAAGCGCTCTATTTTCTATGGCAGGCACAGTATTTCGATGAATTGGCAACGCTTGTTTATCAGCATTTTGATGTTCTTGATGGTCGACACTACCGCTTGCTTCGCCCTGTGGCAGATATCCTCAAAGAAACAGACCCTCTGGCAGGGACGCTTGTGTATCGAAAACTTCTGGAATCTGTTTTACAAAAAGCCCAATCAAAATATTACGCTTATGCTGCCAAAGACCTTATGAAATGCAAGCTATTAAAGGACAAAATCACGGACTGGAAAGGCCATGTGGCTCATGATCAGTATCATGAAAGTCTTTTGACCCAGCATAAACGTAAGGTGAGTTTTTGGCCCGAGTATACTCAACAGCTTCAGGCTTATGAGAAAAAACAGCAAAAAAGAAAAATTGACAAAAGCGATTCACATTCCTGATGAGCTTATTTGAAAGGCTCTGATCAGCTGATCTTTGAGCTTGGTATATCTTTTTTGATTTCTGCGATATTTCACGGCAATGGCCAAGGCTTTTTTCTCCCCAACGATGACCACCAGCTTTCTGCCACGAGTTATCCCCGTATAGAGTAAGTTTTTCCTAAGCATGAGAAAATGCTGCATCATGAGAGGAATCAGCACCACGGGGTACTCTGATCCCTGTGATTTATGAATTGTTGTCGCATAAGCCAGAACAAGTTCGTCCAGTTCTCCGAAATCATAGGTGACGTTTCTGTCGTCAAACTCAACGGTTATTTCCTGAGCATCGCTGTCAATATGACGGATAAAACCGATGTCTCCATTGTAAACATCCTTATCATAATTATTGGCAATTTGCATGACCTTGTCTCCTGTTCCATAAATAGAACCGAAACGCTCTATTGTTGCCTCAGGAGAAGGATTCAAGGTTTTTTGGAGGGTGACATTCAACGATCTGGCACCAACGCCTCCTCTATTCATGGGAGACAAAACCTGGATATCGTTTACAGGGTGGAAGCTAAATCTTTTGGGAATTCTCTTTTGCATCATTTCCAGAATCTTGTTGCTGCAATCCTCAGGGTCACTGGCAGGAATAAAATAAAAGTCAGTCCTCAATTCTGGGGATCTATCCAAAGGCATCAACCCCTGATTCACGCGATGGGCGTTCAGGATAATATGGCTTTGGGCTGATTGCCTGAATATTTCTGTGAGCCTCACCACAGGTAAGGTTTGAGAGTCGATGATCGCTGTCAACACATCGCCTGCACCTACAGAGGGCAGTTGATCCGCATCTCCCACCAGAACCAAGGCCGCATGAGAGGGAAGAGCTTTTAAAAGGGCATTCATGAGAGAGACGTCAATCATAGAAACTTCATCCACCACGAGCAAATCACATTTCAAAGGATGCTCGGCATTCCTTTTAAACCCATGAGAGGATGGATCTGTTTCCAGCAGGCGGTGAAGCGTCCTAGCTTCAAGACCGGTCGTTTCTGAAAGCCTCTTGGCGGCTCTTCCTGTAGGAGCACACAGGAGAATCTTTAATTTTTTATCAGATAAAATGGCGAGAAGACTTTTGACCAGCGTCGTTTTGCCCACGCCTGGCCCTCCTGTAATCACAATCACCTTTGAGTCTAGAGCTTTCTGCAGAGCTTCTTTCTGGCTTTGGGCGATAACAATACCCAGTTTTGTTTCTGACCAGAGAACAGCTGTGTGAATATCTCGAATATTCCAGGGGAGAGGGGCATTCTGAAGATTTTTGAGCAAGCGGGCAATATTCATCTCAGCCTGATAAAGTCCTCTCAGAAAAATGCACATCTTATCTTCAAGGCAATCACGGATGGCTTCCTGATGTCCAATCGCCGTCTCAAGGGCTTGTTGAGCGACCGACAGAGGGATTTCAAGAGTCTCCAAAACCCGATTGAGCAAATCCTGTTCAGGAAGTCCGCAATGTCCCTCCTGAGTTGCTTCCAGCAAAATATGGTCAATACCTGCTCTGGCTCTCAGAGGCGAATCTGGTGCGATTCCTACTTTCTGTGCAATCTCATCAGCGGATTTAAATCCGATCCCACGGATATCTTTGGCCAAACAATAAGGATTTTCTAAAATAAGACGGATGGCATCGTTTCCATAGATCTTATAAATGCGCACAGCTCGTGCTGTACTGATACCATGCTGATAGAGAAAAACCATAATTTCCCGAATGGCTTTTTGTTCCTGCCATCCTTTGGTAAGCATCATGGCACGCTGTTCTCCAATGCCTGGAACCGTTTGCAGCAATTCAGGAGTATGTTCGATAATATCAAATACTTTGCAAGCAAAGACCTTAACTAATTTTTGGGCATAAACAGGGCCGATTCCCTTGATCAGGCCGGAACCCAGATATTTTGTAATGCCTTCTTCTGTGGTCGGCGCACAGGCTTTCAAAAAAGACGCCTTGAATTGGAGTCCGTAGTTCTTGTCATTGATCCATTGTCCTGAGACTTGGATGAATTCCCCCGCAGCAATAGCATTGGCGTGTCCAACCACAGTAACGAGGTCTTTTTGACGATCGACCTTTATCCTCAAAACGCAGTAGCCTGTATCTCCGTTATGATAGGTGACTCTCTCCACAAGTCCGGAGAGCATTTCTTGAGGTGAAGACATAGGGCTTTAATCTGCCTTTAAAATGATGAAGGTTATGTCACAATAGCGTTATTCATCCGAGAGTCCAAGGTTATCAAAGATGAGGAGGGCGGAAATTTTGGCAGACTCCTGTATAGCGGTCACGTGGACAGAGGCTGTTTCCAAAGGACGTTCAAAGGTCGTCATCTCTGTTTAAAGATGTTCTTGAGAGAGTCAAACTCGATTTGTAAAACGAGTCCGTCTCTCTCTTTAAAAATCTAAAATTATACCGATGCTTCAATGGTCATAGGATCAGCAGAAGATGTCAAGCTCTCTCCTGATCTGATTGTAACGGTTCGAGGCTTCATCGTTTCGGGGATTTGCTTGTACAGATGAATCACCAGCAAGCCATCTTCTAAAGACGCATCCCCCACCTTCATAAAGTCGGCCAGTTGAAACTTCCGTTCAAACTCAGAACTCCCAATGCCTCTGTGAATATAGGTTTTGTTGTTTTCCGCCTCTGTGCTTTTGCCTGAGATGATTAAACAATTATCCTGTACAGTAATGGTAATCCTCTCTTTTTTAAATCCAGCCACAGCCATAACGATCGCATAATTCTCATCGTCTCTCTTTTCGATGTTATAGGGCGGATAGACGGGTGTTGAGGCTTTATCCTCAAAGAAGTCGTCCATAAGAGGGATCAGACGGTCAAAGCCGACGCTAGAACGAAAAAGGGGTGATAAATTATAAGTGGTCATATCCAAATCCTCCATTGAGCAATAAGGTTAATATTCATTGAGCACTTTATTTAAAGCTGCTCTGGTCTGTGAATCCCCGAAGGCGACTCATAAAGATTTTTCCGCAGAATGACAAAAAAGTCAAGAGGGCGGAATCGGATTTAAATCAGCCGATCAGATTGCACAAAAAGTGAGCATTGAACAGGATTCCTCTTTGAGAGCTAGGGCAGTTGGAGAAAATCCGGGAGAGATTCACTTTATTGTTTAAAAGTCAACATTTGATCGACATTTGCCTTTTTATGAGAATGGGGATATAAAAATTTATGGAACCCCTTCGTAAAATAGAATCAGCTTCTTCTCTTCCAAGAGATATTTGGATAATCGGCTTTGTTTCTTTTCTCATCAATTTTTCTTCCATTATTATTTTTACCCTTTCTCCTTCCTATCTTGTCAGCGTTTTAGGGGTCACAACGTTCAGCATTGGCATTTTACAAGGTACTGTTGATTTTATATAGCTAAAAACCTTTAAAATGGTTATATTATGGATAATTTTTAAGAGGATTATTCCATGACCTATTCATTAGATTTTAGACTTCGTGTTTTATCTGTAAAAAAGAAGAAAAATTTGAGTTTTGCTGAAACGGCGGATCTCTTTGGTGTTGGAGTGACCAGTCTTGTCAGATGGGTCAAGAAGCCTGAGCCTCAGACACATCGTCATAAACCAGCCACTAAGCTTAATATGGATGCCCTTAAAGAAGATATACAGCTTTATCCTGATGCTTATCAGTACGAGAGAGCAGAACGTCTTGGTGTGAGCTCTATGGGGATATGGCACGCTTTAAAACGCTTGAATGTGACCTATAAAAAAAACGACTCAAACATCCCAAGGCCGATCCAGAAAAGCGTGCTACTTTTTGTCAAGAGCTGAAAGCTTATGAAGAAGCAGGGCATCCTATCATTTCTCTTGATGAATCTGGATTTGCACACCATATGCCACGCACTCATGGTTATTCTCCAAAAGGAAAGAGATGTGAGGGGATTCATGATTGGGGAGCAAAGGGACGAACGAATGTCATCGGCGCCTTATTCCAAGGTCTGCTATTGACCGTGAGCTTGTTCTGCTTCTCGATTAATACCGAGGTGTTTACACAATGGATCATTGACGATTTACTTCCGAAACTGCCTCCTAAAAGCGTCCTTATTTTGGATAATGCCACCTTTCATAAGGGAAAAGCGATGCAAAAAGCAATTGCTGAGGCAGGGCATATCGTGCTGTATCTGCCTCCTTATTCTCCAGACTTTAATCCCATCGAGCATAAATGGGCACAAGCAAAAGCAATTAGACGCAAAAAAAGGTGTTCTATCGAGCAATTATTTCAGGATAATAAAATATGACCGTTTTATATGTTGTTAGCTATAGCTTGGGTGATCAGAATGTTCTCAGGTGTGATCAGCGATTATTGTAGAAAAAGAAAGCCGATTTTACTTTTTTCTTCTGCTTTGATCGTGCTTTCCAGACCCTTATTTATGATGAGTTCGAGCTTTATGGGTTTCTTTCTGGCCAAAAGTCTTGATCGTCTTGGCAATGGTCTGCATGCAGCCCCTCGAGAAGCTCTCGTTGGAGATATTGCATTCCTTCACGGGTCTAAGGGCGCCTGTTATGGCCTCAGACAATCTCTCAGTACAGCAGGGTCTTTTACAGGCGCCTTGATCATGATCACCTTCTTTCATTCCTGTGACAATCGCTACTTTACTTTCTTTTTAATAGCGGCCATATCTCCCGTTATTGCCTTCATGATCCTTATTTGGAAAGTAAAAGAAGTTCCTTTCAGTTCTTCGACTCCTCAAGAAAAGCTTGTCTTTAAAGTGATCCATCTTAAAAAGTTGCCTGCAACTTATTGGAGCGTTGTGATGATGGCCTCTCTGTTCATGCTCTCCAATTATAGCGGCGCTTTTATATTGTTGCATTCTGAAGCCATCGCTCAAACTCAAATCATCGCGCCTCTGGTGATGATCGTCCAGAATATGGCAACCACGGCAGTTGCTTATCCTATGGGTTACCTTTCTGACAAGATAGGCCATACCTGGATTCTTGGCCTTGGGTTTTTGGTGACGGCGCTTTCGGGCATTGTTTTTGCTTTTTCTTCTACGTCTCTTTATATTCTGTTCGGCGCTTTTCTATGGGGAATTCAAGTGGGGATGACCCAAAGTTTATTCATGACAAGAATTGCCGAGAGAACACATACAGATATCAGAGGAAGCGCTTTTGGTATTTATTATGCTCTGATGGGGATCATGCTTTTTCTCTCCAACAGCGCCATTGGGTATATTGCGCATCATTTTTCTCTTTCTATGGGATTTCTCACGTCTGCTTGCATTGCGCTCTTTGCCCTTTGTTGTCTTTTTCTGATGAATGCCTGGCGAAAAGCTGGAGCTTAAAACACGCGGTGAGTGTCTCTTGAGAGACGACATCACCAAAAAGATGTTTCAATTGATAAAAAAGGGATTCACATTATCGAAGAAATATGGTTGAGTGAAGAAGAATTTTTTGGAAGCCGTTAGGCATAAAAACCGAGGAAAATCAACAAAATGGCTCAATCATTAGGAATCGGTCAGTTCGAGGGGTGTAGAATGAGTCTTGAAAAATTAGATTTGACAGATGATCTCTCCTCGCAACAAGTAACGATGTATCCAAAAAGATCGGGATTGCACGTTTTGAAGCAGAGCTTCGGGGAATCAGACCCAAAGGAGATTGATAAGATATCGGATTATCAGCCATCCAAGTCGAACATATTAGCAAATGTTAACTTGCAAAGAAGGTCAATAAAATATTCTACTCTTAGAGAAGAAGTTAAAATTGAAGGCTTAGGTGCTGATATAGAGAATTTAGCGTTTTTTACTCATTATCTTCATAATCCTAAAAATGACGTTTCGGAATTATACAAAAGTAGAGCTGAAAATTATTTTCGAGCAATGAAAAAAGAATCGCTCATTTTTTCAGAGACCGAATTAGAAAAAATTGTTCCGATAGAATGGGATGTTCCTTTTTCTCCGCCAAGAAAGAAAGAATTCACATTTATTGATTTATTTGCGGGAATTGGCGGGTTTAGAATCCCATTGCAAGAGCTTGGCGGAAATTGTGTGTTTTCCTCTGAGATTAACTATTACTCTCAATGTGCTTACGAATTGAATTTTGGTGAAGTACCGTTCGGTGATATTACTAAACTAAATACGGATATGATTCCCAAACACAATATTCTGTGTGCAGGCTTTCCATGTCAACCATTCAGTATTTCAGGAAAAATGAAAGGCTTTGAGGACGTAAGAGGGAGCTTGATCTATCATATTTTCGAAATTATTGCAAAACATCAACCCAACGTTGTTTTCCTTGAAAACGTCAAACACTTAGTTTATCACGATAAGAAAAGAACATTAGCAACTATCATTCAGCATTTAGAAGAATTAGGCTATGTCGTTTCTAAAAAGATATTGAATGCTTCTGATTTTGGTGTACCACAAAATCGAGAAAGAATCATTATTATTGGTCATCAAGAAAAGAAATTTGATTTTTCCAAAATCAAGCAAAAGAAGAAATCTGTACTAAAAGACTTTTTGGATAAGGAAAATGATTTTGAATATTTGCAAGAGCCTTTCACTATTTTGAAAGAGCAGAAAATGCAGGACTCAGGGTTGGTTTTTGCAGGTTACAGAAATAAAACTATTCGCAAGACGGGAGTAAGAGCAGGGACTGAATACTTGTCAAGAGTTCACAAACAACCGAACCGAATTTATTCTGCTGAAGGCGTTCATCCTGCATTGCCTTCTCAGGAATCATCAGGAAGATTTTGGATTTGGCACGAAGAAGCAGTAAGGAAACTGACTATACGGGAATGCTATCGAATTATGGGGTTTCCCTGCAATTTTAAGCTATTAAACAATAAATCAGAACTTTACAAACAAATTGGAAATTCAGTTGCAATCCCAATGATTAAAGCTATTGCAGAACAGATTAAACTACAACTTTTGGAATCGAGTCAATAAGTGGAACCAACAGAATTTCTTGAAACCATTTATAATATATCAATGCAAATAGTTGGTTCTGATGACAGAATTAAATCTGATTTAGACCAAAGCACTGCAAATTATTTAAGCGAAATATTGAGAAGGTCTGAATCAGCAAAAGCTGTTATTACAGTTGTTTTGACAAGTGTTGTGTATAAGACATTGAACCCAGAACAAGACATAAGAAAACATCAAACAAGTATTTCAAACGGATATTCTGGTAGAACTTTTGACACAAGATATGTTACGCCATTTTTGAAAAGCGTCAAATTTCCTGCGATGTCTGAAAGTGGTTGGCTTACCCGTTCTTTAGAACAAAAAGCACCTTATGACCTAAATTATCCGGGAGCAATCAGTCCTGAATCTTTGAAAACTGCTTTCATTGAAACTATTTGTTTTATTCAAAAAGGGAAAGATTTGGATAAGCTCTTGAGTTTTCTTTTTCAAGGCTTAATCATTCAACGAAATGCACAACAAATTGATTTAGCCAAACCTCTCAATTTGTCAATAGCTACAATTATAGAGTTGCTTTCCAGACATTTCGATACAAAGTATTCGGCAGAAGGAGCTTCAAGACTCCCTGTTTTGGCTTTATATGCAGCCTATCAATGTCTTGTAACCGAAATTAAAAGATTTGAAGGCAAGGTATTATTGCCTATGGAAAACCACACATCAGCTGATACACGAAGCGGAAGAATTGGTGACATAGATATCGTTGACGAAAAAGAAAGAGCCTTTGAAGCTGTAGAAGTTAAGCACGGAATCCAGATAACTGCACAACTTATAAAAGATGCTTTTGAGAAATTTAAAACGACACAAGTCAATCGTTATTACTTACTGTCAACATCTAACATTAATGCGTCGCAAGCAGAAGAAATCAACAAGGAAATTGAAAAAATCAAAAACATTCACGGTTGCCACGTTATCGCAAACGGACTAATTTTTTCGCTGAAATATTACTTGCGACTTTTGTCAGGTACTGCTCAGTTTATAGAGAATTATGTAAATCTTGTCGAGAGTGACACTGCTCTAAAGTTTGAACACAAAAAGGAATGGAATAATATCATATCTCAAATGTAGCATTAATTGATGACCACTCATAATTGATATATAGTCCCAGAGTGGAGGAATATAGTTCCTAGCTCGCACATTCCATTTTATTCACCCAAGTCAACCGTTCGGATTAACTACGAAAACTCTGAAAATAAAGGCAAGATGCCTTGCTAAATCTGCCTATCTACAGATCCTGCCTCCTCTCTTGAAGAAGAGATAATAATATAAGATATAAGGCAGCTTTAAAGCTTTACTGTCTTGCAAAAGCATGCTGGCATTTCTTTTTTCCGCAATAATATCCTTTTGATGTCTGGTAGGGAAAATCCTCGATGGAATGTGACCTAAAATCGCAATGGGTGCAAGAGATCGTATACTTTTCAGGGTTATTCAAAACGTCAAAGTTATACTTGTTTGTCCCGCAATACGTATAATAAGGAACGTCGAAAGAGTCTCTGCATTGTTGGCAATCCTGCCAACGACCCGTATGACCTTCATGATAGTGAGCAGCGCAAAGCGTATAGCAGTCATGATTCCTGTAACAGCTATTATTGGCATATGAAAAAACCTGATAAGTATGTGCGTCATCGCATATCCAATTCTGACAGCATTCCGTCTTCGTTAACCGCTTTTCTGTGCTTCCACAAAGCCCACACCAAGGTTTAAAAAGTTTTTCCTTTTGATGATTCCTATGCATCGTCTGTCTCTTTAAAGGGTATCCTTAAAAATCATTATTATAACTCAATTAAAAAATCTTTCAATTCAGCGTCGCACTTAAAAAAGACGGGGTTTCCAACCCCAGCTAAGGGACAAGGCTAAACCCTGCGGGCAAAAAGGCGGTGTCCCCAACCTTCGGTCGCGGCGCTGCGCTTGCGCCCTGCAGGTCGGGTGATCCCCCTCCGCCTTTTTGGCCTTGCCCCCGCTCCCCCTTTTTACTCTTCAGGAAATATGGCGCACCCGTTGCGTCAGTAACATTAACTTTCAAGGAGACTCAAAATGTCAACAACGCCCGCCCTTTATACCTTCCACGATGATTTTATGAACCAAACGGATTTTTTCTATGATGACCGATTCAATCTGCCTCAGGAAGCCGCCCATAAACTCCAAAAAACCCGCGACTTCCACGCCTGGAACTTTAGACGATACGGGGAATGTTTCCCCCAGATGATTAAAACAGCCGAGAAGGTCAAGGCAACAAACCTGCCCAATACAATCCGCTGGTTCTATACCCTGAAAGAACATAACAAAGACCTGACCCTGACGGTAAAGACTCTTTGCCCCTCACGGGGAAAAGCCCTCTTTTATCAAGGCTCCCTGGATGATTTCCTGGTGCAATTCTCTCCGTCTTCAAAACCCCTGTCAGCCGTGTATACCTTTCATCCTGAAGGGTTAGAGAACCCCGTGCATTTCCTCTCTCTCAAAGATAACCATCCTGACGGCGCCGCTTCTCGATTCAACGTCATGAATAAGCTCTATTTTGTCACCACCATGACCTATGGGGCGGCTTTTGTCAGAACGAATCAGGATGTGACTTTTACACCCTCCACACAACAAGCGGATTACCTCTATACCCTTCTGCCGTCAGAAAATGAAGACGACGGGGAAGATTTTATGCTCAGGGCTTACAGCCAAGGCACGCAAGCCCGCTTGTTCTTCGAGGGGTCGGTGCAGGAGTTTATCACCCTTTACGCCTAACCTCACGGGGGACGTCAGAGACGTCTCCCCTCTCTTTGACAAACATTAAAAAGGAAAAAACATCATGTTCAATCTAGAACGCTCCACTCAAAACCTGCAGGTTCTGGCTTCTTTCAAAAACAAGACGGCCACGCCCGAGCTTTTAAAAAATTATACAGGATGGGGAGGATTACGCAAAGCTGTCTATACCCCCCATATTTACAAGGAACTCAAGAAAAGTTTATCCGATGGGGAAATCAAGAGCCTCAAACAAACCTTGAAGAACGCCTATTATACCCCCGCGGAGCTGGTCAAGTTTATCTATGACCTGCTTCAACTGGAAGGATTTACAGGGGGGAACATTTTAGAGCCCTCTGTCGGTCACGGGGTTTTTATGGAATACATGCCCCAGAGGATAAGACGCAACAGCACCATCACCGCCCTGGATATCGATCAGGTCTCCAGCCAGATGGTCAAAACCCTGTATCCTGATGTTAAAATATATCCCCAGGGCTTTGAAACCTTTCATCCTGAAGAGCAGTATGACCTTGTTATCGGTAATCCCCCTTATGGGAGGGACATTCTGACCGATGTCCAACATCCCGATTTGCAAGAAGTGTGCATTCATCATTACTTTGTGGCTAAAAGCATGAGACTTTTGAAAGAAGGGGGAATCCTCGCCATGGTTCTCCCGTCTTACTTTCTGGATAACGTCAAAGGTCATGTGCGCACGCTCATTGACCGGGAGGGCGGGAGTCTCCTGGCGGCCTATCGTCTGCCCGATGATTTGTTTCAAGATGCCAAGGTCACCATTGATCTGGTGTTTCTCACCAAAGGCAAAACGTCTCACCCCTGGGTTGAGACCCAAAAAGTGACTATCGGGACAGAATCCAAACCCTTGAACGTCTATTATCATACCCATCCGCATCATATTTTGGGACAATTGGAGATCGTCCCTCTTTATGACCGTACAGGACTCACCTGCAAGAGAAGGGGCGACCCCCTGGCTCTTTTGGGACAGAGAATGCAGGATTTAAAAAACCAGCACCTTGCCAGACTCGCCCGGGATATTGCCTGCACAGAACGTCAACAACAAGAACTCGACCGTGTGAAAGAAACCTTGTTGCAAAGCCTGCAAGCTCTCTGCACCCCCTAGGGTGCAGAGAAGCACAAAGGGGGGGATGCTCTTTGCCTTTTGAGAGGGATGACAGCCCTGTGAAAAGGATATCCCCTCTCAGTCATCATCATCAAAGCCCTTGATCGACATGACCAGAATATATCCTGTCATGAGTCCTGTGGCTATTTCGGTCACCAACAACGGCCAGGACTCAATCAGCCAGGCGTAAGACCCCCACAAAAGAAGAGAAAAACAATAAAGGGCATACATCCCCGTTGAAATGCCCCGCGTAGACCGTGTGCGCCACACTTTCAATACCTGGGGTAAAAACGAAAGCGTAGACACAAACCCCGCCACGGCTCCCAACATATCCGCATCTAAAAAATCAGTCATCATCCCTTCTGCCCTTCAACGTCAATTTACCCCAAGGGATCTCTTTTAGCCAGGGCTTGCTTTCCTCTCACCGCCCAGAGCATCTTTTGAGTCTGGGCGTCTTCGTCATGAAACATTTCCTTGAGAGACAGAAGCGCCCCCATGAGAAGGGCAACGCTCTCAAAGGCGGTGGGGTCTTTTTGCAAGTCCTGTCCTGCTTCCAGTTCCACACATTCCAGCAGTCCGCTTTTATAGCTAAAA
>BBVC01000022.1 GCA_001192655.1 Caedimonas varicaedens | reverse complement strand
TCATCAAAATGTCAAACGATGACATTTTGACCATCAAGTTGACATTTTGCAGTTTTCTGCGGGTTTCAGAGGGTGTACATTTTTTAGACATAAACCCACACCTCCGGATTCTCGACGGGTAAAACCGCCCCCTGTTCGTGTTCTTTGAAATGAGTGGGCAGAAGGGTTTTAATAACGGCGATGATCTCGCCTGTTTCCTCGTTCACATCCTCTCGTTCCAGGTATTCCATGTTCTCAACGCACATCACACCGTATTTGCTATTGGAATCTTTTAGAATAGCAAGGTCTCTATTAAACTTGATATAACCATTGGATGCCAACACATCTATGCGTCTGTGAATAGACCGTTCTCCGCCTAACCCTGCCTTGTTTTCAAACACATGAGAGAATTGAGTAGGCGTATAAAGCTCTCCTCGCTTCGCTGCTTCGGCAATCAAGGTCACAATCACGTCCGTCACCCGTTTACGCTCCTGATCGCACTTCTCACCAAAGTCCTTACGAATGCTACGAGCGTGACTGACATCCATCTCCTGCCATTGCCCCTCAATCTTATCTACATACTTGGTGGGGATAGACTTGCCGCATCGCAACTCAAAGGCTAAACGCCGCAGGGTCTTTTCTTCATCGGTGCTATAGAGCAGCATTCCCGTACTATAAAAGCTCCTGAGACAACTGGCGCCACTGAGAGCCTGAAACGGATCCTCTCCGACTTCTTTTTTGCTCATTTTACGGGTGTGATGCACCAACATGATCCCAGCCAGGGGATTGACCTGACGCCGCAAGACCTCAATGCGGTCTTGCAGAAACATCATCATTTCCATATTGTCGTTTTCTGATTTGCCATCAAAGACATTGCGCAGGGGATCAATGACAATCACGTCAGGGATAAAAAATTGGCGGATGGTTTGGATAAGACGAGGCACACCCTCTTCATCCAGACGCATCATAATACTGTCGGTGATCACAAGATTTTTCCTGCACAAGAGGTCTATAGGAGGGAGGGATGTTGATCTGCTGCGTTCGTTCCCACATATAATAATAGGGAATCTCCACTTGAAGATAGAAGATTTTTAAGGGGCGCGTGGGCTGCATGCCCAGAAAGGGGAGTCCGGCGGACATGTGTGCCAGCCAACCCAGCAAAAAATCAGTCTTCCCGACCTTGGGAGCGCCTCCCAGGACGAGCAATCCACCAGGAGTTAAAAAGGCGTGGAGCAATCAGGTCTTCAGGCATAGGTCCCGGTTCGGCATCCCATTCTTTCATGGAAAAAGCACGAATAGAAACAGCAGAAGAGACGGCGGTGGTTGTTTCTTGTGAGTGCTCCTGATCAGGCACCATCCGAGCATGATGTTTCAGAAAGACCTCAATATCGCGCTCTTCGGCGACCCCATCGGCGGCGTCCCATTTTTTCGGCACATCTTCTGGTAGATTCACCCGGCTTAAAGAGAGAACAGGCTGTCTGTGAAGCCAAGAGGCCAGTTTATCCCCATACTCTTTGCCGGGCGTGTCATTGTCCGGCCAGATCAACACATGCTTCCCTTTCAGAGGCGACCAGTCGGTCTTTTCCAAGGGCGTATTGGCACCTCCCATAGCGGTGGTCGCACAAAATCCTTTCTGGATGAGCGCTTCGGCGCATTTCTCTCCTTCTACCACAATCACACTGTCCGATTGAGCAATGCCAGGAAGGTTATAGAGGGGGCGCGGATCAGGGGCAATGTATCTCTGAGTCGTCACATCAAAAGGTCGAAACTGCTTCCCTTTCACAGTGTCATAGCGATACACGCAAGCAATGAGCTTGCCCTCTCCATCGTGATAATCCCATTTTCCTGTCGGCGACCCCAGATCTTCCTGTTTCTTTTTCTCTTGGACACGAGGCTTGTCAGAAGACGCCATCCCCAACCACTTCTTCATGTCACAGATGATCTCAGGGAAACGGGTGCGGTCATCCCATCCTTTGGCAAGACCCCAGAGTTTGAAGATATCTCCCCCTTCACCGGTGGCAAAATCATACCACTGCCCGATTTTAGACCCTTCTAACTCAACCTTGAGACTTTCCCCCTCGCTTCCCTGAATATCGCCTATGAGAAACTGACGGCGTGTTGTTTCGCCGTTGGGAAAGAGATAAAACAACGCTTGGTCGATCTTGCGATGCAACGCTTCTTCCACCTCCTGCTTATCGCTTCTGCGATTCAAGCGAGGCGTGATGATGACCTGGTCTTCTGCATCGTTAAAATCTGTCCAGGAGAGATGAATGTCGCAGTCGTTCAAGGGGTTCATGACGACTCTATCTGCCAACAGGTTTTAAACCACGCGCAGAAACGACAGAGAAAAGACGTTCTATCCGTCGTGATGCGAGGATAGAGATGTTCTGTTTCTGCTTCCTTCAAAATCTGTACGGCTCTGTCACTGGCTTCCTGCGCCAAAGAAGCATCAAACGGCACCAGTTCATGATAGAGTTCGGCGGTGTCTTTATTCACGGCGGTAAAAAGAGCAGGGGTTTCCGCCAGACCCGGCACGTAGGCTTGATAGACGGCCATTTGCACCGCATAAGTAGGATGGGCTTCTCGAACCCCTTTTAGCGCTGTCGCATTCCAGGATTTTGAATTCATGGACTTGCATTCCCAAAGAGCAGGAAATGTCATCCTGAGTTCGGAAGGGGCTTCTAAAATAACGCCGTCTACATGTCCCTTAATGCGCTCACCAGCCGTGGCAAATCCGATAGGGTTTCCATTTTTATGAGTGACAATGGTAAAACCGATCTGCCTGAGCCATTCCCGTGTCATCTCTTCAATGGCATGACCCATTTCAAAAATCCGCAAGGAACGACCGGAAAAGCCCTTATCAACATCTTTGAGGGTATTCATGTATTCGTACTGCAAAGCGCGTCCACAGGTCACGCCCATGCGAGAGGCGCCCAGGTAATCTCGCGGCGGTTGTTCATTTCGTTGCTGTTCCAGTTTAAGATCAAGAATCCGGTTCAGTTTTTCAGAAAAGGTATCATTCAAGTCTAGCATGAGAGGGGAATCTCCTCATGTGAAGGTTGTTCGGAAAGAAGTTTCAGCAGAGCTCTCTGATATTCACAGACACAGATCTCCACAATCCGTTGAATTTCTTCACGACTGTAGTGATCAAGGGGTTTTTCTTTGCCGATCTCTGCCACGACTTCCGCCAAAGCAGGCAGGATAGCCTCAAATGCCTGCTCTTCTAATGGACTTCGATCAACCATGTGTGGACTCCTTCAGAGCATCCATAATGTGTTTTTTACTGAATTTAAGAGTCATGAGTCCGCCAGCTTCATAGCGATTGATTTTTCGATCCCGATATTCGGGAATCCATTTCAATTGTGCCTCTGAGGGGGGAAGATAAACCCAGTCTTTGGATTTATGGGCTGTTTGCTCGCTTTCATGAAGATTCATAAAATCATTGGCGGCGGACAGACAGACGTTTTGTTCTCCTGTCGCCAGAATACGGGCAGGCTGCTTTTTGAAAGCCCCCAGAGCCACCCATTGACCGTTATAGAAAAAAGCACCGCTCCAGACGTTAAAACCATTGGCCAACAAAACCTTGCTTTCTTTCTCAGGGGGACGGATCCACATAAACGGCGAGCGCTTCTTGATCAACTCGATCTCCTGCATGACAAACTCTTCCCGCGTCAAAGGCTT
The DNA here is from genome assembly GCA_001192655.1 of Caedimonas varicaedens. Lineage (GTDB taxonomy): Bacteria > Pseudomonadota > Alphaproteobacteria > Caedimonadales > Caedimonadaceae > Caedimonas > Caedimonas varicaedens. The sequence continues at coordinate 39,480 of BBVC01000022.1, read as the reverse complement.
GCGGGCGTCCTGTTCGTCTGTCGCTGTTGCTCTAAAATCATATCCGCATAAAGGGCATTCATGAACAGCCAGGGGAACTTCTCCGCCACATTCAGGACAGCTTTTGGTGCAAGCCTCTCCCGGGGTTGGTTCTCGTCCCAACAAATTAATCTGGTCTTCAAGACTGCCGTGAAAGAAAGTGGAAATGCCGAAGTCTAAAACCAGACAATCGGTTTTATGAACGTGAGGATACTCGTCAGGCGACGCGATGCGCAAACCCCGACCGATCATCTGAATCATAGTGGATTTATAAGAACTCAGACGGAGAAGAATCACACACGAGGTTGGCGGATCGTCCCACCCTTCGGTAAGAACGGCCACATTCACAATCACGCGCGCAGCACCTGATGTGTAAGCGAAGAGTGTTTGCTCTCGCTCCTGATCTCCCATTTCTCCATCCACCATGACACAAGCAATACCCGCACGAATAAATGACTCTCGTACATCCCTCCCATGCTGGAGGGTTGAGCAGAACACCACGGTCTGACGGTTGTGTGCTTTCTCCTTCCATGTCTGAACCACAGCATCATTGACAGGCAACGTATTCATAATGGAGGATACTTCCCCGTCATCATAATCGCCTGTTTTCTTTTTCTTCAGTTGCTTGAGAGCCTCCTGAATGCCCACATCGATAATAAAAGTTTTAGGGGGAACCAGATGGCCGGAGGCGATCAATTCTTCAATAGTGATCTGATCGGCCACATTGGAGAAGATGGGATACAAGCCCCTTTTATCTCCCCGATTGGCTGTGGCAGTCATGCCCAGGATTTTGATCAGGGGATTGCGTTTTTTAGCTCCTTCAATCACGCGCATATAGCTGTCCGCCCGCGCATGATGCGCCTCGTCAATGACCAGAAGATCAAGGGACGGAAGTGTCTCAAGATTGTGATCACGGGACAAAGTTTGAACCATGGCGAAGGTCGCCGACCCCTGCCATGACTTTTCTGAAGCATCATAAACGCTTGTGGACAGATGAGGATTCACCCGTTTGAATTTATCCCGATTTTGAGCCGTCAATTCATCCCGATGCGCCAAAATGCACGCCTTGCGGTTCGGATGCTTCAGAAAATCTGCCGTGATCGCTGACAGCATCACTGTTTTCCCTGCACCCGTTGGGGCGACGCAGAGCGTGTTATCATTCTGATGCAGAGCGTGAAGCGCCCGTTGAACCAGGTCTTGTTGTCGAGGTCTGAGAATCATGACTTAGCTCTTGTGTTGAGGTGCCCAGCTGGGAAGGCTGGTCTGCTGATATGTTGAGGAAGAGGGAGAAAAGGACATCGGAGCCCCAGGGTAATCCTTATGTCCCGGCGTAATGGCTTTTTGAATCACGTTTCTTGTTTTTTGATTTTCTCCGCTGCCTTGTTTCTCTTGTTCAATCAGAGCGATAAAATCAATGCCGTCAATATCTCCCAAACCATGAGGACATTGACGCGCTCTGCATGCCTGCTCTGATTGATCCTTCGGATTAATGCCGCGGGCGGAGTTAAGAATGCCTTTGAGAAACGACCGTCCCATATTCGCCCAGGTCACGCCTTTTTCACTATGGAGTCCAATGTTAGAAAATATTTTTCGCTTTTGATACGGCCCTTCCAGAATCGTAAAATCGCATTTAAGATAAACAGCATTGCTCTCTGGATTATGGGTGGCATAGCCATCGTTCCAGTTGCGTTTGGCATCCGTGAACCCTCCGGGTGTGATGTGCAGCCGTACTTTGGCAATGGTTTTGTCGGGAATCAGATCAAACGAGGCTTGATCTTCCGCATCGTTAAAGTCTGTATAGCTTTGTGCGTCATAACTGTAATTCATTATGAAGTCCTTTTTTGAGTTTATAAGGTTGATTTAATCTGTTGAGAGTTGAGCTTGCCGTAATACTTTTCAAATTTCGTAAGGCAATTCTGAACATTCTCCTTGAGCCAGGGGATAAAGATTGAATCAGGAATCACATCGTCTACTTCTGCGCTTTCAACGCCTGTCCATAACTCATGCTTGCCATCTAAAAATCCTTCAAAATACTTAAAAAGATCGTCATACCAAAGATCAAGAATGAGATCTCTTAAACTAGCGCGGGCGTCTTCTTCAGAAAGATTCACAGCTTTTGCAACGGCACGAATTGTTTGACTTGAATAGGGATAACTTAACAATGTCTCTCCTTCATTTTTGAATATTGCCTTAGCAATTTCCTTTCTGATGGTATGTTCAGCAGAATCTGGTTTTACGTCCATAGGAGTATCCTTTCTTGATTTTAATGTTTGAAAGAGTTGATTTTTTTCATGAGGTTGCCCAGATGGGGCTGTTCAATGCAGTCCAGCTTTCCTGACCGATCTTTGGCAGGGTAATTGTCGGGATTGAGGGTGTGACAAACAAAAGCCCGATAAGGGACCTCGATGTCTTTACCGTCTTTATCTTTTTCCCAACCCTTGAGTTCGGCCATGGTGATGACCTGATCCACAATGCCAGGCAACTCCAAACCCGTTTTGCTGCCCTCGATTTGAGGCTGGTAATATCGGCGGTTAAAGTCGTCCATCTTTTCGTCTAAAATGCCCACAAACCAGATGTTCTTGTGGCGTGTGTGCTGTAAATGAGTGAGCCAGGCGATCATCTCCTGACCATGAAGACCGTAAGCGGATCGATTATCAGGTTTACCTGAAGCGGTTTTTGCCTCTGGCTGTCCTTTGCACCACTGGAAACACAAACGCCCCGCCACGGTGATAGAGTCGATAAAGATCGTCTCATACCCGTCAAGAGAATCGGGATTGCCGAATTTCTCGCAGACTTCTTTAAATCGTGTTGGGCTATAGAATTGTTCAGGACGATGAGTAGGATTTGCGCCTCCGATAAAAAGGGCAAAATCCCGACATTCTTCCCAAGTCTGAGGACGGATGCTGGTCACCGGCCAATCGCCAATCGCCAGATCACCGGCCTCCAAATCAAAGAAGAGGGTCGTTGCGGGGTCAAGAGTTTTCAGCAGGCTCGTCTTGCCAATGCCCGATTTGCCGAAAATACAGCCCTTGATGCCGCGATGTTCGGCGAGCCTCTGATCCGCAGAAATAATAGGAAGAGGCATTGTTATGCAATCTCCTGTATGACGTTGGTGGATACCAAAACAGGACGCAACGTGCGGGCGTTGGTGATAAACTGAAAGCGTCTTTTGGCTTGATCAAGACGCTCCTGTGCTTCCTTGATTTCTTGTTCTGCAAAGCTAAGAGAAGCCTGATAAGTCTCGCTTTCCATAGAATGCAAGACGCGCACAGGCGTTTTATCCAAGAATTGAAGATATTCCGATTCGGTCATGGAGATCAGCATAGGGAGTGTCCTTTCTTTGGGTTAAAGACGGTTATGGATTAACGGGTTGTTGATCAATTTCTTGGCCAGTAACTTGCTGAGGTAAATTAGCGGCAGGCGGCAATGTTCGAGGTCTGCCAGGAGCTTTCTTGACTTCAGGCATAAGGTTCGATTGAAGGTTTTCTTCGGCGAATTTTTCCAAAGACTTCAAAATTTCTTGAACTTGAGAGCCATCATCTGATGTTGATTTGCGCAAGCGTGATACAGCCCATTGATAACATGCAATTCTTGGATAGCGTTTTACCTTTTCATTGACATCAATATAATAGGGACCCCCACCTTTATTTCTTAATCCCTCCAATGTTTTCGTAGAAATATGCAGAAATTGAGCGACTTTTGATGCAGGCAATGTATCTTCGCAGATCATTTTTGAAAGAGATTCTTTTATCTCGACGTTCATCTATTCGCTCTTCATTTGATTAAACATAGAGAAAAAAGAACAGAAAAAATGGCAGGAATAAAGGGTTTTTTACGTCAAAAGTCGACTTTACGACAATCTGCCAAATAAGATGTTTTTTCCAAAAGTCGACTTTACGGCAATCTGCCAAATAAGGTATTTTTTCCAAAAGTCGACTTTACAGTAATCTGCCAAATAAGACGCTTTTCCCAAAAGTCGACTTTTGAATTAAATGTGAAAGAGATTCAGCGAGCTTTAAAAATAATGAAAATCTAGGATTATCAACATATAAAAAAGAAGAGATTTTCAAAAGTCGACTTTTGGAAATGCAAAAAACTGTAGAAATCAATCTATCTCGTGGCAAGATAGGGAAGATACAAGGAATAAAACCAAAGCAAAAACATCATTATGTCTAGTGCAAGCACTCAGGATTTCTGCTAGCGATTTCAGTGTGAGAAAATGAGAGAAAATTATTCTTATTCGGTATCGTTAATAGCAGAATTAAGAATACGTAGCTGAGTTGCTAATTCTTTCGAATGAGTTTTTTCTGTATCAAATTGTTTTTGGAGAGCATCTTGTAGAGAGCCTATCCTACTATGCATGTTAAAAGATTCAGGGAATCTTTGTTTATAAATTGGCAATAAATCATTTTCAACGATCTGGTGAGATGCCCACAAAAACGAATTTAACTTATAATCTGTCTTGCTCTCTCTTTTAAGAATCAAATAATAATGATCTAAAGAATCTGTTAAAGTTTTATAGGAAATAGTAGGATAAATATTTTTTTTACCGTCTGCTGAGAGATAGGATTCAAAATTATTTTTTTGAAAATCACTCCACACATCTCCCATCTCAAGATCAAACATGCTGACTGCATCTAATGGCTCAGTGTATTTCTCATCAGCGTTCTGCTTTATCTGGGCATTGATAGAAAGCAGGCAATCCCATAATAAATAGGGAGCATTAACAATGCGTCTCTTCTTTAATATAAGCTGTCTTATTTCGTCTTTTTTATCATCTGTAAATTTTGCATTAGAATCATAACAGTTCCCTTTTAACTGACGTGATTTATAATGAGATATTTTACAATCGGTATCTTCTTTTAACTCAACATAATCTTTTTGATATTCACCGCCGCAAGTATAGGACATATCAAATCTTTTGTTGAGTAAGGTAGCGCAACCTTCTGAAAAGGTCACATTGTCGCGATCAAAAATGAAGGGAAACCTCAATCTGTCATCAAAAAACATTTTTATTTCATTTCATGGTTAGAATGACTAATCCGATCAAAGTTATAATGTTCATAAGGAACGTATAAGAAAAGACCTAACAAGACAAGAGAGCAACCTCCAAGCATAATGAAAGAGTTGCCTAATAATCCAAACTTTTGATTTAATACATACAATATAAAAGTCATCACAATAAAAGAAATAAAACGATTCGCCATATGCCCAACAGACATCATCGTAAATCGTCCGATGACAGGAAATGCTTTATACAGAGAACCGATTACTAAATCTGTTTTCATACACGTTACAAAAATAACCTGAAACATAAACACAAGCCAAATATTGTGATAATAATCTAGCGCAAAAGGCATCATGATTGCCATGATCATGGCAAAAATAATCCTTACTGCTTGCAACACATAGCATCTAATGGAAAAAAGAATAGTGAGATAACCCATGCTTATCCCTAATATAATTTCAAAAATGCCCAAGTAAATATTATGAGTCACAATATCTTTCAGAGTATATCCGTAATGTGCGCTCAAATATTTTGCCATAAAAACATAAGATGTTACAAAAGCAAAGGGGTAACCAAAATTAACTAAAGCGACACAAATAGTATTAATTTGCTTAAAAGGAAGTCGAGCATAAAACTCTTTAATCTCCCGAATATTAGAAATTGATTTTCTTCTATCCCAATTTGACCGCTCACTATACTCTTCTGTTTCAGATAATACTATACGTACAAGAGCTACGAGCAATATTGGAAAGATTGAACATATAAATGGGAATCGCCACGACAGGTCGTAATGCAAACAAATACTGATTAACATAAGAGCAAGAAGACTTCCTACAATTTCTGTTGCACAAAAAACAGAAAAATAAAAAGCACATTTCTCAATAGGGACAGACTCGATGACGTACAAGGCAGCTGCATAAGGTTCTCCTGATAAAGCTATACCTTGAATCAACCTTAATACAACAAACAAAGTCGTCGCCCACAATCCAATCTCTGCATAAGTGGGAAGAATTGCAATGAGAGCTGTTGTCACGACCATAGTTAAAGAACATAGAACAATAACTGGCTTTCTTCCTTTGTTGTCTCCATACAAAGCAAAGATCAAACTTAATAAAGGAGCGACAAAATAAATATTCATTAAATTAAAAGACTCGCTCAAAAAGACATTTTCATGAGGAGAGAAATGAGCATGCAAAACTGTTGCAAAATGGATATAAAGAAAAAGATCAAAAAACTCTAAATTATTGACCAAAAGTACCAACCAATAATTAGAGCAATTTTTTTTCATCCACGATTTTAAAAAATCTATCTTCATCGCAATCTATCTCTTTAAAATAATAAATTCCCAATCTTAGCTTTTTTTAGCTCTTAGTCAATACTTGTTAAATTATTTCAAGGTTGCTGTACGGTAGCTGTAAAATACACAAATTAGATATTTTTGTTATTTTATAAATAGTTAATGGAAATAATTTTTAGACATTAAATCTGAAATGAAAGATATCACCATCCTGAACAAGATAATCGCGTCCTTCCTGTCGTACTTTTCCAGCAGATTTAGCTGCCTGTTCACCACTATATTCCACATAGGACTGGTAAGAAATTGTTTCAGCGCAGATAAATCCCCGCTCAAAGTCGCTATGAATGACACCTGCTGCTTGAGGTGCCCGGGCACCGTGAAAAATGGTCCATGCCCGCGCCTCTTTTGGTCCTACAGTAAAGAACGTCAGTAAGTCCAAAAGACGGTAGCCTTCACGAATAACCTGGACAAGCCCCGTCTCGTGCAATCCTAAACTGACCAAAAACTCTTTCTTTTCTTCTTCAGAAGAAAGAGAAGAGATCTCTGATTCAATGGACGCCGATATGACCGCATGACGAGCATTTTCCTTTTGAGCAAAATCTTTTACTTTCTCTGAAAAAGCATTACCTGTCGCCGCTTCACTCTCATGGACGTTGCAAACATAAAGGACTGGTTTACTGCTCAGAAGCTGTAATTGTTTGAAAAGTGGCTTTTCTTCTTCTGAAATTTTTGCGGCTCGTGCGGGAAGCCCTTCCTGTAAAACAGGCAATACTTTTTGGATGAGGTTTTGTAAGGCAGCTGATTCCTTATCTCCGCCTTTTGCTTTTTTTGCAAGAGTACTTTCACGACGTTCCAGGCTTTCCAAGTCCGCCAGCATCAGTTCCATGGAAATAATTTCAGCATCCCGCAGAGGGTCTATCTGCCCTTCCACATGGGTAATGTCATCATCTTCAAAACAACGAAGAACGTGAATAATCGCATCAACTTCGCGGATATGGCCAAGGAACTGATTTCCAAGACCTTCCCCCTTGCTTGCTCCACGGACAAGACCTGCGATATCGACAAATTCAAGCTGCGTTCCAATAATTTTGGCAGAGTTTGCAATTTTTGCGATTTCTTCCAGTCGTTTATCCGGAACAGCCACTTTTCCCACATTTGGCTCAATCGTGCAAAAAGGATAATTTGCCGCCTCAGCCGCCGCAGTTGCCGTCAGAGCATTAAAAAGAGTTGATTTTCCAACGTTGGGCAATCCCACAATTCCGCATTTAAATCCCATGATTTTACCCTTTATCCATCAGGCTTCTCGCAAGCGAAGCGCCAAATTATTTAAAAAGCCCGGCATATCTTTTTGAACAAGGAGAGAAGCTTCTCTTGCTAACGCCTGAAGTAAGGGAACAAGCCAATCTTCCTCTTCACTAGAAAAATTTTTCAATACATAGGAATGAACAGCATCTCGATGTCCCGGATGACCAATCCCTATGCGTAAACGCCAATAATCTTGCCCCAGGTGCGCATCCAGGCTTCTAAGCCCATTATGTCCCCCTGCACCCCCACCCTGCTTAATTTTGACTTTACCCGGAACAAGGTCAAGGTCATCATGAGCAACAATAATATCCTCAAGAGGAATTTTGAAAAAATGCGCAAATTCACTGACAGAAATGCCCGATCGATTCATGAAATTCATGGGCTTTAGGAGTGTAACTTTCCGGGAAGCAATTTCTCCCTCTGCAATAACTGCTTCCCCGCGTCGCTTAAAGGCAGAAAAAGAAAAATGATCTGCGAGAACATCAACCACCATAAAACCGACATTATGACGGTTTAGAGCATATTGAGTGCCAGGATTACCAAGACCAACAAAAAGTATCACACAAACATCCTATGAAAATGTTGAGTTACTTTCAATGAAAGAGAGCCCGGCACTTCCCATGTCCGTATGATTATTACTCTTCTTTTCTATGACTCTTTCGACGCCTCAGCAACAGCAGGCTCTTCAGTTGTTGCTGTTTCTTCTATCTCAGCGACTTCTTCATCACCCTGAGAAATCTTCGGAGCCACAATGGTTGCCAGGGTATTATCTCGATCAGGATGACTGATCACAACACCCTTGGGCAGCTGAAGCACATCTGTGTGAATAATGGCGCCTATTTCCAAGCCTGTAAGATCTACAGTCAATTCTGCCGGTATGCTGCCTGCTGCACAGGTAACATCAAGATCATGAAGAACGATATTGAGGATACCACCCTGCTTCAAACCTGGGCATTGATTTTCATTGAGGAAATGAACGGGAACAGCCACATGGATTTTACTGTCTTTCCTGACACGCAGGAAGTCCATATGAACGGGACGATCTGTGACAGGATGAAACTGCACTTCACGAACCAGCGCTTGTTCTTTTTTATCCCCGACATCAAGCTCAAAAATTCTGGAATAAAAACCGCTTTGATGCAAACCTTTTTCCACATCACGAGGATCAACCATGAGAGAAATATTCTCTTTCTCTCCACCATACAGGATCGCCGGGATCATGCCCGAACGACGCAATGAGCGTGAGGCACCGCCCCCCGTTTGAGGCCTGATTTGTACTTTAAATACTTCTACGGTTGACATTTCCAGCTCCTTACACGATTGAGGTCTATAGACTTGTGTGACTATTTACACGTTTTTAGGGGTATTCTGCAAGCTCTTTTGGTTAGTCGAATAAAACGGATACAGATTTTTCTTCAGAAATGCGCTTAATCCCCTCTGCCAGCAAGGGAGCAATGGACAGAAAACGAATTTTCGGACAATTTACAACTTCTTCATTTCCTTGGATGCTGTCTGTTACGACAATCTCATGAATAGGAGAAGTCATGATCCTTTCAACGGCTGGATTGGATAAAACACCATGCGTAACATAAGCCCTGACGGACAAAGCGCCGGCATCCATCAAAGCATGCGCTGCATTACAAAGCGTCCCGGCTGTATCAATAATATCATCGATCAGAATAAGATTTTTTCCCTTGACGTCTCCAATAATATTAACGACTTCTGATACACCTGCACGCTCGCGCCTTTTATCAATAATCGCCAGGTCACTATCGATTCTTTTGGCAATAGCCCGTGCACGCCCCACCCCCCCGATATCAGGCGAAACCACCATAACGTTGCTCTTGCCATAGTTCTTTATGATATCCTGGCTAAAAACAGTGGATGAAAAAAGATTGTCCAGGGGAATATCAAAAAAACCCTGGATTTGTGCCGAATGCAAATCAAACGTCAACACACGGCTTGCGCCAGCAACCGTAATCAAATTGGCTGTCAGTTTCGCTGAAATAGGAGAACGCGGACTTGTTTTGCGATCCTGGCGGGCATATCCATAATAAGGGATGACCGCTGTAATGCGGCGCGCCGAACCCCGCCTGAGAGCATCTAATATAATAAGCAATTCCATTAAATGGTCATTGGCAGGATAAGATGTTGATTGGATAATAAAGACGTCCTCACCCCGAACATTCTCTAATATTTCAACGAAAAGTTCTTTATCGGCAAAATGCTTGATAGAAGCTTGAGCCAGAGACAAATCTAAAATTTGAACAACGCTTTTGGCTAAAGCAACACTAGAATTCCCAGCAAGGATTTTCATTTGACCTGCTTAATTAATTATATTGATCGTCGTTGCCCTGGCATATATCTTTTTAAGTTATTTAACGCTGCCAGATAATATTTTCATATACATTCTTTTAGGCATGATCTCAAGAACAATGTACATGGTATTGTTAAAATACAGTCTCTTGAAGGGGAACCCCCCACCCAAAATTTAGGCTTGCCAACTAAAGCTTTGGCAAGTCGAAGACTTTAATTGGCACCCACTTTTATGACTCTATATATAAGCCGGCATCACACCGACAGAAGTCGATGACACAGAGTTTTTAAGCCTTGCCTGTATAATTAAAATTCCTGTTGCCAACAACAATACACCCAAGCCCATACAAGTCCTGAAACCTACAAGAAAAGCCTCATCTACTAAAGTCATGGCGGTTATTTTCAAATCCGCAGAAAAGAGATTGAATTGTGAAACGCTATGATCAATCTTGCCCGTCAGGTCTAAAAGTTGTTGTGTTTGCTCTGGCGTGAAGATCAGTCCCTGATCCTGAATACTCTTTAAAAGGAACGGGCGTGCTACAAAAACCAGCAAGCTTGTATTGATAATCACAGAAAGCGTATTTCCGATCATCATCGCCATGGTAAAAAGTGCCGAACCCGAATTAATTTCTGCCGAAGGCAAGGTTCGAAACATCGCCGTATTGATTGAAGGAAAGCTTACTCCAAGCCCAATACCCGCCATTAAAAGCCCTATAATCACAAAAGCAAGGGAAGTGTAGCTCTGCCAGAACATCATGAGGATACAACTTAAAATTCCAAATCCAAAACCAACATTTATGGGGATTCTGATGTCCATTTTATCCGCCAATTTCCCACCAATTGGCGAAAGAACGCCAAGAGCCAAGGTCATGGCCAAGAACGTATAACCTGCCTCAGCAGCACTCAATTTAAGAGTGTTTTGCAAATAGAGGGCAATCAGGACAAGAGACATTGAAAAAACATAAGCGCTGATCAAAATGCTCCAAATCGTCCCCATAAAAGCCTTATTTTTCAGAAAGCTCTTGGGTATAGTCGAGTTTTTCTGCCTTTTATCATAGCGCCAAAAATAAGCGAGCATCCCTAGTCCTGCAGTTGCAAGCCCCCAAAGACGGGGGTCTTCTAATCCCCATACTTCAAACTGATTAAGGGCGAAAAAGAAAAGAGCCATCCCCAAGATCAGAAAACTTGAGGAACGATAGTTAATGCGCACGGCATTTTCCTGAGCATAATCTTTCTCTGCAAATAATTTTAAGGCAAATATGACCAATAGCCCCAGGGGAATATTGATATAAAAAATCCAGCGCCAACCAATACTGTCGATAATCCAGCCCGCCAGAGTCGGCCCTGCCGCAAGACCAAGTCCTGCAAGAGCACCAATGAATCCCATGGCCAATCCCTGTTTTTCAGGGGGAGTAGACGAAAAAATCAATCCATAAGCCGGTGCTGAAAAAAGAGCCGCTCCCAAACCCTGAAGGATACGTCCTGCAATCAACGCCCAAGCCGTATGTCCTATGCCTGTCAGGGCAGAACCCAACATAAAAATAATAATGCCAAAGTTAAGCGTTTTGACTTTGCCTTTCAGGTCAGCAAAGCGCCCGCCCGGAACAACCAGAGCTGCCCACGTTAAAACATAGGCGCTTAAAAGCCATTGCAGGGTATTAAGATCGCTTTTTGTTTCACTGGCGATGGGAACCAACGTCAGGTTCACAGCCGTATAGTCAATATTGAGAAGAAAAATTAAAACGCCGACCGTCGTTAAAAGTGACCACATCCGTGCCACAGGGGATAAAGATAACATAAGGATACTCCTAAAATTAAAAAACAAAAATAACGCGTGACCAAACCCTGGACGCTAGGATGTTTTCCAAATTAGAATCATTTTCCCCTCCCCTTAAAGAGCTATCAGAATATCTCTTTCAGAATGAAAATCCAAGCTGCTTTTTTTAAAAATAGGGACGTCAAATTACAAGAAGAATACTTCTTCAATAACTTGGAATATAAAATTCTTTAATCCAAGTTAGCCCCATAAATTGGATTAAGTTTTGACTTTAATCCAAGTTAGCTCCATAAATTGAAATATGGCTTTTGTTATTTCAGGCTTAATGATGAAATTAGAAGAATTCAACGCAGGCATATACCGTAAAAAATATCAGTACGAAAGTTTTTCGCCCAACCCAATAAACATCAGGCCTCTTCCCTTGCGATCAGGACAAAAGTGATTTACGATCCCTAACAAGGAATAAAAACAGCTTTAAACAGGCAGGCATAAATGGCGACGACAACCCTTGTCGAAAGTCAGAAATCAGTTTCTCTTAGGATTAACACCCCATTGGGAGAAAATGCGGTCATTATGGAATCCTTTCAGGGACAGGAAATTCTCTCACAACCCTTTGAATATACGGCTAGACTTGTTTCAAACAACCCTCAGATTTCCTTTGATGATTTGATGGGAAAACTCGTAACTATTTCTATTGATTGCCATGGTCACACACGTTATTTCAATGGCGTCGTTGGACAATTCAAACAGCTGATTACCGCAAAGCACAATGATGACAACGCAACCTACTATGAAGCAAAAATTTATCCCTTGTTCTGGATGTTGAAATTTGTACAGGACTGTCGCATTTTTCAAAATAAAACCCCTATGGAAATTATAAAGATTATTTTGAATGAGAACGCAGTTCGCGACTTCAAGGATGTAACGCGTACATGCGGGAATAAAGCACGGGAATATTGCGTTCAATATAATGAGACTGCTTTTGATTTTGTCAGCCGTCTTCTCGAAGAAGAAGGCATTTTTTATTTCTTTGAGCATCAAAATAACAAACACATCCTTGTTTTCGGAGAAGATTCTTCTGCCTATAGCGCCTGTGAAGTTTATGAAGAAGCAGCATTTGAAATTGCCCAACCCTCTGCTGACTTTTTAGGACATATTACGGCCTGCCATTTAAAACAGCAGGTTGTCTCCAAATCTCATACACTCAATGATTATAACTTCACGCTTGCCAGCACAAATCCTCTCTCAAAATCTTTTGGACAAGGAGAGGGTGGAGAAATTTACGCCTACCCCGGCCACTATGATCAGGAAGATAAGCCCGAAAAAAGCCAACTGGAAACTTTTGCCAAGCTTCAGCTGGAAAAAAGTGAAGCGCCACATAAAGCGATTGAAGGAACCTCAACGATTCCCTTTTTTCTGCCTGGTCACCGTTTTACACTCAAAGGACATCCCCGCGCTGATGCCAATCGCGAATATGTACTTCATACGGTCGAACATGCTTGTCATATGGATGGCCGACTACAACCTCAGGGGAATGTTTACCAAAATGCGTTTCAGGCATTTCCTTCTACAACCCCCTTTCGCCCACCCTCTCGTACACGCAAGCCTCGAATTTACTCAACCCAGACCGCAAGGGTGACAGGCCCTGAAAATGAGGAAATATGGACGGATAAATATGGACGCATCAAGGTTATTTTTCACTGGGATCGCCTTTCCCCTGCGGATCAGGAAAGTTCGTGCTGGGTCAGAGTCGCGGAAGGATGGGCAGGCAATAACTGGGGAATCCTGTTCACGCCTCGCATAGGGATGGAAGTCGTCGTAACCTTTATTGAGGGTAATCCTGACAGACCCTTGGTCATTGGCTCTGTGTACAACTCTGACAATATGCCGCCCTATCTTCCGGAACAACCCACAAAAAGTACCATTAAATCAAGATCCACGAAAGGCGGAGAAGGATTTAATGAGTTTCGTTTCGAAGATCTGAAAGGCTCCGAGCAAATTTATTTGTTTTCCCAAAAAGATCGGGATTTTCGCGTTAAGGAAAATGTTACAGACTGGATAGAAAAGGGAAGTTACTGGTTTTGGATCGATCAGGGAAGCCGTGAGATGACGATTGGCGGGACTAATGGTGTTCCAAAAACAACTCCAGAGGGTCAAGCACTTCCTGCAGGAATAGGAGACGACAACCTTACCATGCTGTCAGGCAGCAAAACAGCCAAGCTCCTGGGGCAAGGCGCCAGTTATAATATGATCATTCCCGATGGACATCATTTCTTGCAAATTGAAAAAGGCACGAAATATACGATTGGTGGAGAGCTGAACGAATTTATTAAAATTGAACAGGGAAAGCACGAAACGCATATCTTGCAAGGAGAACAGCATACGGTGATTAACCAGGGAAATAGCCTTTCCTATATCGAAACCGGCAATTACACTGTCGGCATTACTTCAGGAAATCTTTCTCAAGAAATTGTAACGGGGAATATGCTTTTTGGGGTAACATCAGGAGATATCATGTCCTACGTTGAAACAGGTATGGCAGGCATCTCAGTCACTACAGGAACGATTAAGTGCCTGATTCAACAAGGAAATTATATCTTTCGCATTAAAGAAGGAAATTCAGACTCAAAAATTAATCAGGGAAATGAAACACTGCATATTCTTCAGGGGAATCAGACGCTCAAAATAGATCAGGGCAATCAGGAAACTCAAATTTCAGTAGGGAACCGCAGTATAAAAGTGGATAGCGGGAACGAAGATCATTTCGTCAATGGAAACTATGACCATCATGTGGTTCAAAATTATTCCCTTAAAGTAGACGGTAACCTTTCCATCATTGTTACCGGTACAACAAAAATTGAATCAGTGGGGAGCATCGATATTTCTACTCCCCAAAGTATTCGTATCTCTGCGGGAGAAAGTATCAACATGTCCGCGGGTATGTCGCTGACCCAGGAAGCTGGTACAACCATCACACAAGAAGCTGGGGCAGAAATGACGCTGAGCGCTTCTCTTGAAATGGAAATGAATGCGCTCTCTATCACCCAAACAGCAGAGATGGCCTATAATGTCGAGGCAGGCGCAGAAGCGAGCATAACGGCAGGAGCAAACATGACAATCACGGCCGCAACAGTCTTCATCGCATAGGTAAAAAATGGCAGAATCAGAAACAACCTATCAGGAAATCAGAAATAGTAAAGGTAGTCTAATTGAACTGCGCGCTCTTAAAGACGGTAAAGTCACAGGCGTGGTCGAATACTATGATCCCAAAACGAATGCGATCAAACAACGGGTTACTTTTTTTGAAAATAAACGACATGGCGCCACACTTGTCTATAATAAGGATGGTTCTGTTTCCCGCAAGCTTGAATTTCGGGAAGGAAAACTGACCGGTATCAGCGAGTTCTATCGAGATGGAAATTTGTATGCCACTGTACCGTTTATAGATGGTAAATTAAATGGTATTGCCACCTACTATGATGCCGGAGGCAGCAAAAGAATGGAAGCTCCTTTTGCTCATGGCATTCTGGAGGGCGACATGGTTTTGTTTAGTGCTCTTGGGCATATTGCTAAAGTCATCCCTCATCAAGCAGGAAAGAAACAAGGCATTGCAAAATCCTATTATCCCAGCGGCGCCATTCTGAAAACGGAACCCTATCTGGATAATCTTTTAGAAGGAAACGTCACCCAGTACTATGAAAATGGCAAGGTGTGTGCCTGGCATTTTTATCAACGGGGAAAAATGATGGAAGGTCCACGGATTTTCAACCAAAAGAGCCAGGAGCTTTTCACAAAGTTCTGAAAATTTAACCTTATCTTTTTTCATTAGACTTCTTTCGAAACCGAGCATTTTGGTTCAGGGCTAGGAAAAAATTTGTGAGTGACCGCAGTGTACATGAGAGTACATGAGGATCACGAACAAATTTTTGACAACGCCCTGGAGTCAAAGGCGAAGGTTTCCAAAGAAGTCTATTGTGGCTCTTGAGGATTACGATTACATTAAGGAAGTTTTTTTAAGCAAAATATTTCTGGACTTCTGATGCATAAAAAAAAGAAAGTGATCTCTTCTCCCTTGCACGCTACCTCTGCATCTGAAATGCTGTTTCCTTCTCAAATCCAGTCATTTCTTGAAGATCATAAAATTTTTGAAGTGACCATCATTGATCTCAAGGGAAAGTCAACAATCGCCGATACAATGATCATTGCAAGCGGGCGTTCACAAAAACATATCAGTGTTATTGCCGAATTACTGCGTGATTATCTTAAACAAAAAGCGATCAAATTTATTTCTATTGAAGGGCTTCCCAGCTCGGACTGGATTCTGCTTGATGCGGGCGATATCATCATCCATCTTTTTAAACCCGAGACGCGCGCACTCTATAACCTCGAAAAAATGTGGGGTGCGAATATAAAAATTGCAGGACAGGACGACGTATCATCCCATCAATAACTTCTTAAAAGAAGCTTGGTTTCTTTTAATCTTGTGGAATTTCCCGTCCGTTTTTTATAGCTTCTGCTCGTTTTTTTCTATAGATTTCTATGGGAAGAAGCTTGCCTTCCGGCACCAGATCAATAAACAAGGTGCCATTGATATGATCCACTTCGTGCTGGATCACACGAGCAAGAAATCCTTCAGCGGTTCCCTGGATCATATGACCTTCCCTGTCATAAGCCTGCCAGGAAATTTTCTTAAAGCGAGAAACAGTCCCCCCCAGATCATTTACAGAAAAACACCCTTCAAAATCAGAAATTCTCTCGTCCCCTATGCCTCTATAACCAGGATTAATCCATAAGGCCATCGGCATTGTATCCGTCAGATCAGGGCGCCATTTTTTAAGATGGGGATCATCCTGCACTTCAAAAACAATGATACGCTTATTAAAGCCAAGCTGGGGCGCTGCAAGTCCAGCACAATTTTTTTCATTTCTGAATTTTGTGATCAAGACTTCAATAATATGCTGGTCTGCCTCAGAAAGAGGAAAAAGGACAGGTTGCGCCGGTGCTGTCAGAACATTTCGGTTCCAACATTCAGGCTTGTTGATAACCACATAGTCAGGAAGCTCGCTCATGGAAGTACACCCGTAAAATAATCATAAAAAATTAAACACGATCTCACGTTAATTTTTCGTATAGCTAAAAACCTTTAAAATGGTTATATTATGGATAATTTTTAAGAGGATTATTCCATGACCTATTCATTAGATTTTAGACTTCGTGTTTTATCTGTAAAAAAGAAGAAAAATTTGAGTTTTGCTGAAACGGCGGATCTCTTTGGTGTTGGAGTGACCAGTCTTGTCAGATGGGTCAAGAAGCCTGAGCCTCAGACACATCGTCATAAACCAGCCACTAAGCTTAATATGGATGCCCTTAAAGAAGATATACAGCTTTATCCTGATGCTTATCAGTACGAGAGAGCAGAACGTCTTGGTGTGAGCTCTATGGGGATATGGCACGCTTTAAAACGCTTGAATGTGACCTATAAAAAAACGCTCAAACATCCCAAGGCCGATCCAGAAAAGCGTGCTACTTTTTGTCAAGAGCTGAAAGCTTATGAAGAAGCAGGGCATCCTATCATTTCTCTTGATGAATCTGGATTTGCACACCATATGCCACGCACTCATGGTTATTCTCCAAAAGGAAAGAGATGTGAGGGGATTCATGATTGGGGAGCAAAGGGACGAACGAATGTCATCGGCGCCTTATTCCAAGGTCTGCTATTGACCGTGAGCTTGTTCTGCTTCTCGATTAATACCGAGGTGTTTACACAATGGATCATTGACGATTTACTTCCGAAACTGCCTCCTAAAAGCGTCCTTATTTTGGATAATGCCACCTTTCATAAGGGAAAAGCGATGCAAAAAGCAATTGCTGAGGCAGGGCATATCGTGCTGTATCTGCCTCCTTATTCTCCAGACTTTAATCCCATCGAGCATAAATGGGCACAAGCAAAAGCAATTAGACGCAAAAAAAGGTGTTCTATCGAGCAATTATTTCAGGATAATAAAATATGACCGTTTTATATGTTGTTAGCTATATTTCAGGAAAAAATATTGTATAAGATATTTAAATATTCTATATTAACTATTCATTTTTAGATTTTTAGAAGAAAATTAATAAAGAAAACCCATCATAACAGACAGATACAGAAGCATTCAATAAAGCTCAATCTTAAAATGATGTTATGATATTTTGGTCGACAACAGAGAAAATGACTAAATTATGATATGTGGAAAGGAAATACAATGAAGAGAATTTTTGCTTTATATTTATTCAATTTGGCATTAATTGCAACAAACACTAGCTTTGCTACGTCCATTTTAGAAGAGGAATGTACGGCTGTTTTTAATGAGCTTATTCGAGTAGGGAAAATTCCTGAAGTGTTGCCTCAAGAAAAAGTCAGGGAAATTCAGGGACAGGGGCGACAAAGAGTTCAAATTGACCAGAATCTGGTGAATGACGTTCAACGCAAACGTGAAGAGTTAAGACAAAACCATGATAACGGAGGCATTTCTTGGGATGAGTATGGAAATGCAGACGAATTAGTGGCTGCAAAATTACCTGTTAGAGACATGAGAGATGAAAAAAAAGACTGTAATGAGACAGCTCTGCACGCTAAATTAATCATACTGGCAAATCAGGCTTTGAAAAAAAGTATTGAATATAAATTAGGAGTAACCCTAAACGATGAAAATAGTTTAGATGTAAAAGCCACTAATAAATTGGGCCAACAAGCTTTTACAGTCTCAAAAATTGAAGGAATTCAAAATAAAGAGGGAGATACGTATGGAGTTTACAGTAAAAATCCTAAGATTTTTAAATTTATGAAAATACATTCGGACTATAAACAAGGACAAACTTCTTTTGATTTTGAAATGCACGCGTTAGGTGCTTCTTTAATGTGCACTGTTACAAGCTCATGGAGACTTTATGGTAAGTTTACAAACTATTATATCTTTAAAAATGGTAAGGTACGTGACCCAGCGGATATTTTATATTCTCTAAAAGATTAATTTTGATCAACGTAGAACTCGTCTTAGGGAAAAGATTTTCCCTAGGACGACGATATTTGTAAAATACAGGCTATGTTTTGCCTGAAAAACAAATGTCAAGATCGGTTGTTAACGTTTTACTAATCGTAAAATTTGATCCGCTGCGGTATCGCTGGGCATTCCTTTGAGAGGCGAAATAAGCGCTCGAATTTCTTTTAATTTTTCCTGCTGTGTTCCCTGCATTTCTTTTAGGATATTTTCTACAATATTTTCTGTTGTGCAATTTTCCTGTAACAATTCCGGCACGACACGTTGATTTAAAAGAATATTGACCAGGCATACATAGGGCGTCAAAATCAGACGTCGCATCACCCAAGCTGTCAGAGGATTAATTTTATAGGCGATTACAGTAGGTGTTTGAGTCAATGCCAATTCAAGAGCTACTGTTCCAGAAGCGGCCAGAGCAATATTGCTGGCAGCCATTGCTGCAATTTTTCCTGGGGATCAGAAATGATCCTGATGGGTAATGCTGAATCCTTGAGACGATCTCGAATGGACGACTCAAGATGAGGGACAACAGGCAAGAGGATATTAAGATCAGGAAGATGTGACCTTAAAAAGTCTTAAAAGACTCTACAAAAAGAGGTAGGAGCTTATCAACTTCTTTCTGCCGGCTGCCTGGTAAAAGACAGAGGAGAGGTTGCTCTTCTGTATAACCATAACGTTGTCGGAATCCTTCCCTGCGCTGGGGAGAAATATCCATTTCAATCAGTGGATGTCCCACAAAAGTCGTGAAGAGTCCTTCTTTTTCAAAGTAAGGTGGCTCAAAAGGAAAAAGCGTTAGCAAGTGAGTCAGTAATTTGGCAGCTTTTTTGGCGCGCCCCGGGCGCCATGCCCAGACTGTGGGCGCTGTATAATGAATGACGGGAAAGCCTTTCTTTTTAAGGCGTTTTGCAATTCTGAAATTAAAACCCGGAGAATCAATGGTCACAACGACGTCAGGACGTTTTTTAAGAATATCGTGCTCTGTTTCCCCAAGACGTTTCAGCAAATGAGGGATATGGGGTAAAACTTCAAAAATTCCCATGATGGAAAGATCGCTCATAGGGAACAGGCTACGTAACCCCTGCTGTTCCATGTGCATTCCCCCTATCCCAGAAAATGTGACATCAGATTTGCGTTGCAGAGCTTGCATCAAACGCCCCCCTACCTGGTCTCCTGATGCCTCTCCTGCAATAAGATAAACATGAATCATATCCATTCTTTCTTCATGATTTTATCTTCAGTCCAATTAAAAAGAAGTCATTTTTGTCTGCAATTTCAACTATTTTCGGCAATTGATGGACAATAACACCACCCGCTTCCACGGCAATACCCCTTAAGCCCGCCTCAAGGGCATGGATGATTGTTTGCGGTCCTATGGTAGGGCGGTCAGCGCGTGTTTCCTGAAAGGGTTTAAGAATCTTTATCAATACCCCACCTGTTCCCTCGCGTTTTAAGAGCCGGCATCGCACTAAAAGCTGATCCGTCCCTTCAATCGCTTCAACACCCAGAACAAGACCTTGCTGAACAACAACAGCCTGTCCAATATCACATTTTCCCAAAGCCCTGATGATTTTTAAACCATAATCAATGTCTCTTGTCGCTTGTTCATCGGGATGAAAGCGCCCCAACACTCCCTCGGGAACCAAGAGCTTTTCCCCAATAATCTCTTCAGCACCAACGACACGAAATCCTTCCGTTTCCAAGTTCTGGATAATAATTTTTAAAAGAGAGTCATCTCCAAAAATATTTTTTGCTGACTGGGCAAGCCATTTTGCGCATAGGGCATCTGGCTTTAATTCTGTCCAAGAGGGTCTGTGAAATCGCCCCGCAAGAACCAACTCTTTAACCTGTGCTTCTTTTAAACCCTGAATGGCTTCTCCCACTTTTCCTAAACGACCCATGATATGAGGATGTTGTAAATAAGTTTCAGGATCTGTTTGACCCGCATAGGCTAATACCAGGAAGGGCCGTCTCTCTGCCTGGCAGACTTTGATAATTTCTCTTGGAAGATCACCGCTTCCTGCAATAATGCCTAACTTGGGAGATTCAGAGGCTTTCATGATCTTTTGGCACACATAAAGAGCGTGTAGATTCTGCGCGAATAAAATCGATGATCTCCATAACTCTGGGATTTTCAACAAATTTTTCTGCTGTTTTCTGAACGCGTTCTGCCAGCGTAAAGTCCTGGGAGAACAGGTTTTTATAAGCTTCCCGCAAAGTCTCGATCTCTTCTCGACCTGCTCCCCGACGTTTAAGACCAATCAGATTAAGACCATAAAGATTTGCCCGTTCTCCCTTAACGGCGCCATAAGGGATGACATCGTGTTCAACGGCGCTCATGCCGCCGATAATGGCGTGGGTGCCGATGCGGACAAATTGGTGGATGGCAGAAAGTCCGCCAATAATGACGTGATCTTCTACAATAACATGCCCAGCAAGCGTTGCGTTATTAGCCATAATCACACGATTTCCCAGAATACAATCATGGGCCACATGGGTGCTGGCCATCAGAAGACAATGATCACCCACCTCGGTTTTCATGATTCCCCCGGCTGTGCCAGCCTGAATGGTCACATATTCCCGAATGATGTTGTGGGCTCCAATGGTCAGGGTTGAAGGTTCGCCCTTGTATTTAAGATCCTGGGTTGGATGACCGATAGAACTAAAGGGATAGATTTTTGTTTCTTTTCCAATTTTTGTGCGCCCTGCCAACGTCACATGAGAGATAAGCTCAACGCCGTCGTCCAGCTCAACCTGTTCTGTCAGGACACAATAAGGGCCAATCCTGACGTTTTTTCCTATTTTAACAGATTTTTCAATAATCGCTGTTGGATGGATGGAAGAGACCATTAATTATGAATCCCCTGCGACCATGGCCGTGCAAATTGTTTCAGCATGAACAACGCCATTGACTAGAGCTTCTCCTTTGAATTTCCAAATCGTTTTGCGATTCTGGATTTTTGTACTCTGAGTTCCAATATATCTCCGGGAACAACAGGACGACGAAACCTTGCTTCTTCAATAGACATAAAATAGACGTGTCGCTGATTTTTCAGATTCATGCTGTAACAAACCAGAATTCCTGCGGTTTGAGCGATCGCTTCAATAATCAAAACGCCCGGCATAATAGGATATTGTGGAAAATGACCCTGAAAAAAATATTCGTTTGCGGTCACGTTCTTAAAACCCACAGCACTTTCACTGGAAATAATTTTCTCAACTCGATCAACCATCAAAAAAGGATAACGGTGAGGGAGCATCTCCGTAATTTCCTGATAGCCCAGCACAATACCCTTACTTACTTTTTCCTGTTCACTCACGCGTCTTCTTCCTTTCTGCTGGAGATCGTTTTACCATACGGTTAAGCGTCGCAGTTTGACGCATAAAATCCTTGAGCGGAATAGCAGGACTGCCCAGCACAGTTTCGCCCTCGGGAATGTCTCTCATCACGCCAGATTGAGCACCAATGCGGGCGCCATTGCCGATGTCTAAATGTCCAATGATGCCTGCCTGGCCTGCAGCAATGACATAATTTCCTAATCGAGTGCTTCCTGCAATGCCGACTTGTGCAACCAGAACGCATCCTTTTCCCAAAACAACATTGTGTGCAATCATGACAAGGTTATCCAGGCGTGATCCTTGCCCAATGATTGTATCCCGCAAACTTCCTCGATCAATCGTCGCGTTTGAGCCAATTTCTACATCATCCTCGATAATGACTCTTCCTAATTGAGGAACTGTCACAAATCCTCTCTTATCCATGGCAAAGCCAAAACCTGCTTGACCTATCCGTACACCAGGATAAATTACAACGCGGCAACCAATAATGGCATGAGAGATCGTCACATTTTGCCCAATCCACGTGTGATTGCCAATATCGACCCCGGCGCCAATCACAGTGTTTGCTCCAATTCGACAGTGTTTTCCAATCCTTGCTTTTTCCTTTACCACCACTCCATATTCAAGGATTGTTCCTTCTCCTATTTGGGCTGTGGGGTGGGCAGGAGAAGTCATAGAGGACATCTGTCCCTCTGCCTGAGGATACAGTGCGGCAAGAGCAAGGCCAAAGCTTCGTTGGGGAGAGTCAGAAACCAATAAAGCTATTCCTTTTGGAGCAAGTTCAACGGCTGCGTGCTGAGTAAAACAAACGCCTGCCTTGCTGCTCTGAAAATCGTTCCTGTATTTCAGATTATGAAACAGAGAGATATCGGAAGGTGTCGCATCTTCAAGAGTCGCCACATTTTCAAAAGCCGAATCTTCAGTCATATTGAGAGGAAGGGGCATGACGATTTCTGCTCCGGAAACTTCAGAAAGCTTCTTGAGGCTAAGGGCGCCAGAACATTTATAAAAGCGTGGATCAATCATGATTGTTTATCTTTTAAGACCATTTTAAAGTGAGAGAGGGAAGTTTTTCATCCAATTTTTTCAGAAGTTCGTCTGTGATTTCAAGAGCATCTTCTCTAAAAATAACAAAACTTCGTGGAATAACGAGTTTGTACTTATTTTCAACGGCGGCATCACGAATTAATAACAGGATCGTTTCCTGTACTGTTGTCATAGCCTCATTAAAAGCTGCTTCAAGCTGTTCACGGTGCTGGGTGGCTTTTTGGTGTACTTTTGCCAGTTTCGCATCAAATTCTTTGCGTTTTTCCGCAAATTCTTCGGACTTCATATCTTTTTGTTGTTCAACCAGCTTTTTATCCCACGCCAGAAAGAATTCTTCCTGTTTTTTCATTTCTTCCTGGAACTTGAATCGTTGAGTTTCCAGCTCAATTTGTACTTGTTTAGCCGCCTTGCATTCATGCAAAAGTTTATCAATATTGACAACAGCAATGTCATAAGGTTGGCCAGATTCCTTCGTATTTTTATTTTCTGAAGAAATTTTCTGTTCTTGCCCAGAAATCGCGTTTCCAGAACAGACAAAAGTCGGGATAAAAGTGACCAAAATAAGCTGTTTGAAATTCAACCTTTTCTCCTTTAAAAACGCGATGAGAATCCGAATAGCACAAATTGTGTCCGATCGCTTTTTTCTTTCAGAATGGCTTCTGCAAAATCAATCTTAATGGGGCCCATAGGAGATTTCCAGCGTAACCCAGCGCCCGCTGAAACACGCAACGATGGCTTATCAATAAGGTTAGGGCCTGTCAGCTTTGATTGCCAAACGCTTCCTGTATCTGAGAAAAGAGCGCCTTTTACGCCAAGCTCATTGGGAAGACCGATCGGGAAAGTAACCTCAAATCCGGCGGCATAGAATTGTTGCCCACCCAAGGGGTCCTTGGTCACTGTATCATGAGGTCCCACGCCCCCTGCCTCAAATCCACGTAAGGATTCTCCACCCAGGACATAGCGATCAGCAATACGCGTTTTTCTTCCCAACCCAAACATGATGCCGTACCGTCCTCTCACTTCAATAACGACATCGTCAAAACACAGGATAATAATAAGCTCCCCTGATTTGGTTTTTCAGGAAAGAGATATTTCCGCCAAGACCTGCCAAATCATTGCCGAAACCTATAACGTATCCCATTGTTGGATTAATTTTACTGTCTCTTCGATCATAGGCAATTTCCTGGGAAACAGCAGACATCAATTTATTTCCTGCTTGCTCTCTTACATAGAGAGAAGCATTCTGGCGGATATGGTTAACATTATCAGTCTGAATACGATACCCCAAAACCTGAGAGAGATACTCGCTTAACTGATATCCCAAATTTATACTCACCCCATTAATTTGCTGGTCAAACGGGGCATCTTGAAGGCGAGTGCGAGTGACACGATAAATATCAAATCCTGCGGCTAATTCACGACCCAGGAAATAAGGTTCTGTAAAACCAATATCATATTCCTGACGGCGCTTGGCCAATGTCACGCCTGTGCGCAGGTCTTGTCCTTTTCCGCGGAAATTATGTTCAGCAAACTTGGCATCAATAAGGGGGCCATCCGCTGTGGAAAAACCTGCACCAAAGCTCAACTCTCCCGTCCTCTCCTCTTCAACCTGAATGTCTAGATCCACCAAATCAGGAGCATTCCCTGGTTTTTTATTGATGGTCACTTTTTTAAAGAAGCCAAGATCTTTAAGGCGTTTCTCTGAATCTTTCAAAATAGAGGTATTAAATGCATCACCTTCATAAAAACGCACTTCCCGTCGAATGACCTCATCATCTGTACGATCATTCTGGAAAATCTGGATTTTATTCACATAGACACGGGGGCCTTCCTGAATATTGAAAGTAACGTTCAGAATATGACCTTTTTGATCTTTCTGGATATCAGGCTGTACGTCAACAAACGCATAGCCCATGCTTCCCAAGGCATCCGTCAGAGCAGAGATCGTTTTTTCTACATCCTTGCTGCTGTACCAATCACCTGAAGAAAAAGTAATCACCTTTCGCAATGCGTTTAAGTTTACCTTTTTCAGGGATGTTTTAATGTCTACCTTCCCAATCTTGTAACGTTCTCCTTCATGAAGGGTAAAAGTAATAAAAAATTCTTTCTGATCGGGCGTAAGTTCAGCAACGGCTGATTTTACTTGAAAATCAGCATAGCCATGTTCGAGATAAAACTTCCGCAATAGTTCACGATCATAGGCAAGGCGGTTGGGATCATAATTATCGTCAGAGGTAAAAAAGCGATACCAACGTGTTTCCTTGGTCTGGATTGTACTTTCAAGCTTGCTATGATCGAATTTCTTATTACCGATGAAGAAAATTTGACGAACAACTGTTGGCTCACCTTCCTTTATCTTAAAAATAACATCGACCCGGTTTTGATCCCGCTGAATAATTTCGGGCGTGACAATTGCAGCAAAATGCCCTTTGAGGCGATAAAGATCCTGAATGCGTTGGGTATCATTGCGAAGGCGCGCCAAAGTATAGGTTTGTCGGGGGCGCAATTGAAGTTCAGTTTTCAGGATATCGTCCGATAATTTATCATTCCCCTCAAATTCAATTTGATTGACAATAGGATTTTCCTTCACTTGAATGACAAGCGTTGACCCGTCAATCCTGAGGGAAGCATCCGCAAAAAAACCTGTAGAATAGAGATTTTTCAGGGCTTTATCCAGATCTTCATGGGTATATCCCTGTCCCATTTTTAGGTCGATTTGAGAGAGTATGGTTTCACGCTCAATACGAACATTGCCATCAATACGTATATTCTGAATATAAAAATTGTTCTCCCGCCGCATTTGCTGGAAATATAGAAACACACGAAAAAAGGCTAAAAATAAACACCAGAAACAAATTTCTCACCGAACAACCCTCACATCAAAAATTTAAGGCATACTGATCTAGTTAAAGATATTTTTAAAAAACTCAAATACTTTCAAATGGGATAAATCATTCCATGTAGAAATCACTACCAGCAACATGACAAGACTAAATCCGATACGATAGCCAGCTTCCTGAACTTTTTCGGAAACAGCTTTTCCACGAATGGCTTCTATAAAATAGAAAAGAAGGTGTCCGCCATCAAGCATAGGAACAGGGAATAGATTAATCAATCCCAAATTAATGGACAATAACGCTGTTAACCATATGAGGTCTACCAGACTTTTACGTGCCACTTCTCCTGTCAAATTGGCAATCCCCAAGGGCCCGCTCAGCCCATCTGTTGATTGATTGCCTACAATCATTTGCCCCAGATGAGCCAAAGTTTTTGCGCTGAAAGTGTGAACGTCTTCTACGGCATAAAAATAGGCGGTTAAAGGGGAACGTTTGACTTCATGATAGGAAGGGGTAATGCCCAGCCTTCCTATTTCATGGTCTCTTACTTTTATTGCCTGGGGTGTTGCGCGAATCATCATCTTCTGTTCTTCACGCTGCACATGAAGGTCAATTTCATGCCCTGGATTTTCCTGGATAATTTTCTGAAGCTCGACAAATGTTCCTGTTGTGATGCCATTAATATCCAGAATAAGATCACCTTCCTGAAGTCCAACCTGTTCAGCGGCGCTTTTGGGCATAATGTGACCAATTTTCGTCTCCTCAGAAGGAATTTTTTGTCCCATAAAAATATAAAGTGTTCCAAAAAGGAAAATGGCAAAGAGATAATTCGCCAAAGGACCCGCTGCAGAAACAGCAATTCGTTGCCAGACTGTTTTATGAAAAAGAGAGACTTCTTTATCCTTTTCGCTCATCTCTTGAATGAGTGTCTGGTCCGGTTGGCTTGCGGGGTTCAGATCGCTGAACATTTTGACATAGCCCCCCATTGGAATGATGCTGATTTTCCAGCGTGTTCCCACACGGTCTGTCCAGCCGAAAAGTTCAGCGCCAAACCCAATGGAAAACACCTCAACTTTTACACCATTCCAGCGCGCAACAAGGTAGTGTCCCAATTCATGGACAAAAACAAGAAGAGAAAGAACCAGGATAAAAGGAATAATATTATAATAAACGAGGTTAATCAGAGACATCCTATGATCCATTCTTAATAGTGATTTTTTAATTCTTGAAGTGTAAAGTCCCAAATGCGTTCGCGCAAGACAAATTAAAAGGAAAAACGATAAAATCAATCAAGGTCGCATTCTATCATAAAGTTTTATAAAGAAGCATTTGAAGATTTATGTATTTTTCCTGAAAATACCTGGAGAGTCAAACACGTAGGGGAAAATTAAAGATGCGCCTTGCCCTTTATCAACCTGAAATTCCCCAAAACACGGGGACGCTTTTACGACTTGGCGCCTGTCTGGGTGTTCCCCTTGATATTATAGAGCCATGTGGGTTTCCTTTATCAGATGCTGGCTTAAGGCGTGCCGGTATGGATTATCTCGAGCGTGCAAGCCTAACGCGCCATCAAGGATGGGAAGACTTTCTCAAAGTATGTCCGGGACGTTTGATTCTGATGACGCCCCATACTTCCCATTCCTTTCTCGATTTTATCTTTGAAAAGATGATACCCTTCTCTTGGGTCGGGAAAGCTCTGGAGTTCCTGTCACAATTGTTCAACAAATCCAAATCCATCTCAAGATCCCCATGCTTCCCGATCGGCGTTCAATCAATGTTGCATTGGCGGGCGCCATGGTGTTAAATGAGGCCTTGAGACAAACAAAACTTTTCCCATCTCCATGATTGATCAACAAAAAGTTCTTGCCCAAAATTGGTTTGAAAGTCTTCGCGATCAGATCTGTGCGGCTTTTTGAAGCGATTGAAATCACGTATTGCCAGTCCCATCCTCCTTCAGATTCAGTCCAGTTTTCCTATAAAACCTGGAAACGTGAAAGCGGGGGCGGTGGGACAATGGCGCTGATGAAAGGAAAAGTATTTGAAAAGGTAGGTGTTAATGTCTCTACTGTTTGGGGGGAGTTTTCTCCAAAATTTCGGGCAGAGATTCCTGGCGCTGTGGAAGATCCACGTTTCTGGGCAAGTGGTATTTCTCTGGTTGCCCATATGGCTTCTCCGCTGGTACCTGCGATTCATATGAACACACGTCATATTATAACGACCAAATCCTGGTTCGGGGGGGGACTGATCTTACGCCTTACTATCCTTATGATGAAGATACCCGGGATTTTCATGATACTCTGCGTCAGACATGTGACGCTTTCAACAAAGACTATTACCCCAAATATAAAAAGTGGTGTGATGAATATTTTTTTCTTCCTCACCGTAAAGAACCTCGGGGAGTAGGGGGTATTTTTTATGACCGTTTTATATGTTGTTAGCTATATATCGTTTGATCCCTGTTTTTCTAAACCCATTTTACTTCAGGCGGCATGGACATCAGAATGGATTCTATATTGCCATCTGTCATCAAGCCAAAACGCGTCCCTCGATCATATAGAAGATTGAACTCTACGTATCGTCCTCGCTTTTGAAGCTGGTATTCCCGCTGCTCTTCTGTCCAGGGGAGATTGAGCCGGCGCAGGATAATACGCGGATAGACATCAAGGAAGGCGCGTCCCACACCTTGTGTAAAGGAAAAATCGCGTTCCCATGAGCCTGAATCAAGATAATCATAAAAAATACCCCCTACTCCCCGAGGTTCTTTACGGTGAGGAAGAAAAAAATATTCATCACACCACTTTTTATATTTGGGGTAATAGTCTTTGTTGAAAGCGTCACATGTCTGACGCAGAGTATCATGAAAATCCCGGGTATCTTCATCATAAGGATAGTAAGGCGTAAGATCAGTCCCCCCCCCGAACCAGGATTTGGTCGTTATAATATGACGTGTGTTCATATGAATCGCAGGTACCAGCGGAGAAGCCATATGGGCAACCAGAGAAATACCACTTGCCCAGAAACGTGGATCTTCCACAGCGCCAGGAATCTCTGCCCGAAATTTTGGAGAAAACTCCCCCCAAACAGTAGAGACATTAACACCTACCTTTTCAAATACTTTTCCTTTCATCAGCGCCATTGTCCCACCGCCCCCGCTTTCACGTTTCCAGGTTTTATAGGAAAACTGGACTGAATCTGAAGGAGGATGGGACTGGCAATACGTGATTTCAATCGCTTCAAAAAGCCGCACAGATCTGATCGCGAAGACTTTCAAACCAATTTTGGGCAAGAACTTTTTGTTGATCAATCATGGAGATGGGAAAAGTTTTGTTTGTCTCAAGGCCTCATTTAACACCATGGCGCCCGCCAATGCAACATTGATTGAACGCCGATCGGGAAGCATGGGGATCTTGAGATGGATTTGGATTTGTTGAACAATTGTGACAGGAACTCCAGAGCTTTCCCGACCCAAGAGAAGGGTATCATCTTTTTCAAAGATAAAATCGAGAAAGGAATGGGAAGTATGGGGCGTCATCAGAATCAAACGTCCCGGACATACTTTGAGAAAGTCTTCCCATCCTTGATGGCGCGTTAGGCTTGCACGCTCGAGATAATCCATACCGGCACGCCTTAAGCCAGCATCTGATAAAGGAAACCCACATGGCTCTATAATATCAAGGGGAACACCCAGACAGGCGCCAAGTCGTAAAAGCGTCCCCGTGTTTTGGGGAATTTCAGGTTGATAAAGGGCAAGGCGCATCTTTAATTTTCCCCTACGTGTTTGACTCTCCAGGTATTTTCAGGAAAAATACATAAATCTTCAAATGCTTCTTTATAAAACTTTATGATAGAATGCAACCTTGATTGATTTTATCGTTTTTCCTTTTAATTTGTCTTGCGCGAACGCATTTGGGACTTTACACTTCAAGAATTAAAAAATCACTATTAAGAATGGATCATAGGATGTCTCTGATTAACCTCGTTTATTATAATATTATTCCTTTTATCCTGGTTCTTTCTCTTCTTGTTTTTGTCCATGAATTGGGACACTACCTTGTTGCGCGCTGGAATGGTGTAAAAGTTGAGGTGTTTTCCATTGGGTTTGGCGCTGAACTTTTCGGCTGGACAGACCGTGTGGGAACACGCTGGAAAATCAGCATCATTCCAATGGGGGGCTATGTCAAAATGTTCAGCGATCTGAACCCCGCAAGCCAACCGGATCAGACACTCATTCAAGAGATGAGCGAAAAGGATAAAGAAGTCTCTCTTTTTCATAAAACAGTCTGGCAACGAATTGCTGTTTCTGCAGCGGGTCCTTTGGCGAATTATCTCTTTGCCATTTTCCTTTTTGGAACACTTTATATTTTTATGGGACAAAAAATTCCTTCTGAGGAGACGAAAATTGGTCACATTATGCCCAAAAGCGCCGCTGAACAGGTTGGACTTCAGGAAGGTGATCTTATTCTGGATATTAATGGCATCACAACAGGAACATTTGTCGAGCTTCAGAAAATTATCCAGGAAAATCCAGGGCATGAAATTGTCCTTCATGTGCAGCGTGAAGAACAGAAGATGATGATTCGCGCAACACCCCAGGCAATAAAAGTAAGAGACCATGAAATAGGAAGGCTGGGCATTACCCCTTCCTATCATGAAGTCAAACGTTCCCCTTTAACCGCCTATTTTTATGCCGTAGAAGACGTTTACACTTTCAGCGCAAAAACTTTGGCTCATCTGGGGCAAATGATTGTAGGCAATCAATCAACAGATGGGCTGAGCGGGCCCTTGGGGATTGCCAATTTGACAGGAGAAGTGGCACGTAAAAGTCTGGTAGACCTCATATGGTTAACAGCGTTATTGTCCATTAATTTGGGATTGATTAATCTATTCCCTGTTCCTATGCTTGATGGCGGACACCTTCTTTTCTATTTTATAGAAGCCATTCGTGGAAAAGCTGTTTCCGAAAAAGTTCAGGAAGCTGGCTATCGTATCGGATTTAGTCTTGTCATGTTGCTGGTAGTGATTTCTACATGGAATGATTTATCCCATTTGAAAGTATTTGAGTTTTTTAAAAATATCTTTAACTAGATCAGTATGCCTTAAATTTTTGATGTGAGGGTTGTTCGGTGAAAAATTTGTTTCTGGTGTTTATTTTTAGCCTTTTTTCGTGTGTTTCTATATTTCCAGCAAATGCGGCGGGAGAACAATTTTATATTCAGAATATACGTATTGATGGCAATGTTCGTATTGAGCGTGAAACCATACTCTCTCAAATCGACCTAAAAATGGGACAGGGATATACCCATGAAGATCTGGATAAAGCCCTGAAAAATCTCTATTCTACAGGTTTTTTTGCGGATGCTTCCCTCAGGATTGACGGGTCAACGCTTGTCATTCAAGTGAAGGAAAATCCTATTGTCAATCAAATTGAATTTGAGGGGAATGATAAATTATCGGACGATATCCTGAAAACTGAACTTCAATTGCGCCCCCGACAAACCTATACTTTGGCGCGCCTTCGCAATGATACCCAACGCATTCAGGATCTTTATCGCCTCAAAGGGCATTTTGCTGCAATTGTCACGCCCGAAATTATTCAGCGGGATCAAAACCGGGTCGATGTTATTTTTAAGATAAAGGAAGGTGAGCCAACAGTTGTTCGTCAAATTTTCTTCATCGGTAATAAGAAATTCGATCATAGCAAGCTTGAAAGTACAATCCAGACCAAGGAAACACGTTGGTATCGCTTTTTTACCTCTGACGATAATTATGATCCCAACCGCCTTGCCTATGATCGTGAACTATTGCGGAAGTTTTATCTCGAACATGGCTATGCTGATTTTCAAGTAAAATCAGCCGTTGCTGAACTTACGCCCGATCAGAAAGAATTTTTTATTACTTTTACCCTTCATGAAGGAGAACGTTACAAGATTGGGAAGGTAGACATTAAAACATCCCTGAAAAAGGTAAACTTAAACGCATTGCGAAAGGTGATTACTTTTTCTTCAGGTGATTGGTACAGCAGCAAGGATGTAGAAAAAACGATCTCTGCTCTGACGGATGCCTTGGGAAGCATGGGCTATGCGTTTGTTGACGTACAGCCTGATATCCAGAAAGATCAAAAAGGTCATATTCTGAACGTTACTTTCAATATTCAGGAAGGCCCCCGTGTCTATGTGAATAAAATCCAGATTTTCCAGAATGATCGTACAGATGATGAGGTCATTCGACGGGAAGTGCGTTTTTATGAAGGTGATGCATTTAATACCTCTATTTTGAAAGATTCAGAGAAACGCCTTAAAGATCTTGGCTTCTTTAAAAAAGTGACCATCAATAAAAAACCAGGGAATGCTCCTGATTTGGTGGATCTAGACATTCAGGTTGAAGAGGAGAGGACGGGAGAGTTGAGCTTTGGTGCAGGTTTTTCCACAGCGGATGGCCCCCTTATTGATGCCAAGTTTGCTGAACATAATTTCCGCGGAAAAGGACAAGACCTGCGCACAGGCGTGACATTGGCCAAGCGCCGTCAGGAATATGATATTGGTTTTACAGAACCTTATTTCCTGGGTCGTGAATTAGCCGCAGGATTTGATATTTATCGTGTCACTCGCACTCGCTTTCAAGATGCCCCGTTTGACCAGCAAATTAATGGGGTGAGTATAAATTTGGGATATCAGTTAAGCGAGTATCTCTCTCAGGTTTTGGGGTATCGTATTCAGACTGATAATGTTAACCATATCCGCCAGAATGCTTCTCTCTATGTAAGAGAGCAAGCAGGAAATAAATTGATGTCTGCTGTTTCCCAGGAAATTGCCTATGATCGAAGAGACAGTAAAATTAATCCAACAATGGGATACGTTATAGGTTTCGGCAATGATTTGGCAGGTCTTGGCGGAAATATCTCTTTCCTGAAAAACCAAATCAGGGGAGCTTATTATTATCCTGTGTTTGACGATGTCGTTATTGAAGTGAGAGGACGGTACGGCATCATGTTTGGGTTGGGAAGAAAAACGCGTATTGCTGATCGCTATGTCCTGGGTGGAGAATCCTTACGTGGATTTGAGGCAGGGGGCGTGGGACCTCATGATACAGTGACCAAGGACCCCTTGGGTGGGCAACAATTCTATGCCGCCGGATTTGAGGTTACTTTCCCGATCGGTCTTCCCAATGAGCTTGGCGTAAAAGGCGCTCTTTTCTCAGATACAGGAAGCGTTTGGCAATCAAAGCTGACAGGCCCTAACCTTATTGATAAGCCATCGTTGCGTGTTTCAGCGGGCGCTGGGTTACGCTGGAAATCTCCTATGGGCCCCATTAAGATTGATTTTGCAGAAGCCATTCTGAAAGAAAAAAGCGATCGGACACAATTTGTGCTATTCGGATTCTCATCGCGTTTTTAAAGGAGAAAAGGTTGAATTTCAAACAGCTTATTTTGGTCACTTTTATCCCGACTTTTGTCTGTTCTGGAAACGCGATTTCTGGGCAAGAACAGAAAATTTCTTCAGAAAATAAAAATACGAAGGAATCTGGCCAACCTTATGACATTGCTGTTGTCAATATTGATAAACTTTTGCATGAATGCAAGGCGGCTAAACAAGTACAAATTGAGCTGGAAACTCAACGATTCAAGTTCCAGGAAGAAATGAAAAAACAGGAAGAATTCTTTCTGGCGTGGGATAAAAAGCTGGTTGAACAACAAAAAGATATGAAGTCCGAAGAATTTGCGGAAAAACGCAAAGAATTTGATGCGAAACTGGCAAAAGTACACCAAAAAGCCACCCAGCACCGTGAACAGCTTGAAGCAGCTTTTAATGAGGCTATGACAACAGTACAGGAAACGATCCTGTTATTAATTCGTGATGCCGCCGTTGAAAATAAGTACAAACTCGTTATTCCACGAAGTTTTGTTATTTTTAGAGAAGATGCTCTTGAAATCACAGACGAACTTCTGAAAAAATTGGATGAAAAACTTCCCTCTCTCACTTTAAAATGGTCTTAAAAGATAAACAATCATGATTGATCCACGCTTTTATAAATGTTCTGGCGCCCTTAGCCTCAAGAAGCTTTCTGAAGTTTCCGGAGCAGAAATCGTCATGCCCCTTCCTCTCAATATGACTGAAGATTCGGCTTTTGAAAATGTGGCGACTCTTGAAGATGCGACACCTTCCGATATCTCTCTGTTTCATAATCTGAAATACAGGAACGATTTTCAGAGCAGCAAGGCAGGCGTTTGTTTTACTCAGCACGCAGCCGTTGAACTTGCTCCAAAAGGAATAGCTTTATTGGTTTCTGACTCTCCCCAACGAAGCTTTGGCCTTGCTCTTGCCGCACTGTATCCTCAGGCAGAGGGACAGATGTCCTCTATGACTTCTCCTGCCCACCCCACAGCCCAAATAGGAGAAGGAACAATCCTTGAATATGGAGTGGTGGTAAAGGAAAAAGCAAGGATTGGAAAACACTGTCGAATTGGAGCAAACACTGTGATTGGCGCCGGGGTCGATATTGGCAATCACACGTGGATTGGGCAAAATGTGACGATCTCTCATGCCATTATTGGTTGCCGCGTTGTAATTTATCCTGGTGTACGGATAGGTCAAGCAGGTTTTGGCTTTGCCATGGATAAGAGAGGATTTGTGACAGTTCCTCAATTAGGAAGAGTCATTATCGAGGATGATGTAGAAATTGGCTCAAACGCGACGATTGATCGAGGAAGTTTGCGGGATACAATCATTGGGCAAGGATCACGCCTGGATAACCTTGTCATGATTGCACACAATGTTGTTTTGGGAAAAGGATGCGTTCTGGTTGCACAAGTCGGCATTGCAGGAAGCACTCGATTAGGAAATTATGTCATTGCTGCAGGCCAGGCAGGCATCATTGGACATTTAGACATCGGCAATGGCGCCCGCATTGGTGCTCAATCTGGCGTGATGAGAGACATTCCCGAGGGCGAAACTGTGCTGGGCAGTCCTGCTATTCCGCTCAAGGATTTTATGCGTCAAACTGCGACGCTTAACCGTATGGTAAAACGATCTCCAGCAGAAAGGAAGAAGACGCGTGAGTGAACAGGAAAAAGTAAGTAAGGGTATTGTGCTGGGCTATCAGGAAATTACGGAGATGCTCCCTCACCGTTATCCTTTTTTGATGGTTGATCGAGTTGAGAAAATTATTTCCAGTGAAAGTGCTGTGGGTTTTAAGAACGTGACCGCAAACGAATATTTTTTTCAGGGTCATTTTCCACAATATCCTATTATGCCGGGCGTTTTGATTATTGAAGCGATCGCTCAAACCGCAGGAATTCTGGTTTGTTACAGCATGAATCTGAAAAATCAGCGACACGTCTATTTTATGTCTATTGAAGAAGCAAGGTTTCGTCGTCCTGTTGTTCCCGGAGATATATTGGAACTCAGAGTACAAAAAATCCAGAATCGCAAAACGATTTGGAAATTCAAAGGAGAAGCTCTAGTCAATGGCGTTGTTCATGCTGAAACAATTTGCACGGCCATGGTCGCAGGGGATTCATAATTAATGGTCTCTTCCATCCATCCAACAGCGATTATTGAAAAATCTGTTAAAATAGGAAAAAACGTCAGGATTGGCCCTTATTGTGTCCTGACAGAACAGGTTGAGCTGGACGACGGCGTTGAGCTTATCTCTCATGTGACGTTGGCAGGGCGCACAAAAATTGGAAAAGAAACAAAAATCTATCCCTTTAGTTCTATCGGTCATCCAACCCAGGATCTTAAATACAAGGGCGAACCTTCAACCCTGACCATTGGAGCCCACAACATCATTCGGGAATATGTGACCATTCAGGCTGGCACAGCCGGGGGAATCATGAAAACCGAGGTGGGTGATCATTGTCTTCTGATGGCCAGCACCCATGTGGCCCATGATTGTATTCTGGGAAATCGTGTGATTATGGCTAATAACGCAACGCTTGCTGGGCATGTTATTGTAGAAGATCACGTCATTATTGGCGGACTTTCTGCCATCCACCAATTTGTCCGCATCGGCACCCACGCCATTATCGGCGGCATGAGCGCCGTTGAACACGATGTCATCCCTTATGGCGCCGTTAAGGGAGAACGGGCAAATCTTTATGGTCTTAATCTGATTGGTCTTAAACGTCGGGGAGCAGGTCGAGAAGAGATCGAGACTTTGCGGGAAGCTTATAAAAACCTGTTCTCCCAGGACTTTACGCTGGCAGAACGCGTTCAGAAAACAGCAGAAAAATTTGTTGAAAATCCCAGAGTTATGGAGATCATCGATTTTATTCGCGCAGAATCTACACGCTCTTTATGTGTGCCAAAAGATCATGAAAGCCTCTGAATCTCCCAAGTTAGGCATTATTGCAGGAAGCGGTGATCTTCCAAGAGAAATTATCAAAGTCTGCCAGGCAGAGAGACGGCCCTTCCTGGTATTAGCCTATGCGGGTCAAACAGATCCTGAAACTTATTTACAACATCCTCATATCATGGGTCGTTTAGGAAAAGTGGGAGAAGCCATTCAGGGTTTAAAAGAAGCACAGGTTAAAGAGTTGGTTCTTGCGGGGCGATTTCACAGACCCTCTTGGACAGAATTAAAGCCAGATGCCCTATGCGCAAAATGGCTTGCCCAGTCAGCAAAAAATATTTTTGGAGATGACTCTCTTTTAAAAATTATTATCCAGAACTTGGAAACGGAAGGATTTCGTGTCGTTGGTGCTGAAGAGATTATTGGGGAAAAGCTCTTGGTTCCCGAGGGAGTGTTGGGGCGCTTTCATCCCGATGAACAAGCGACAAGAGACATTGATTATGGTTTAAAAATCATCAGGGCTTTGGGAAAATGTGATATTGGACAGGCTGTTGTTGTTCAGCAAGGTCTTGTTCTGGGTGTTGAAGCGATTGAAGGGACGGATCAGCTTTTAGTGCGATGCCGGCTCTTAAAACGCGAGGGAACAGGTGGGGTATTGATAAAGATTCTTAAACCCTTTCAGGAAACACGCGCTGACCGCCCTACCATAGGACCGCAAACAATCATCCATGCCCTTGAGGCGGGCTTAAGGGGTATTGCCGTGGAAGCGGGTGGTGTTATTGTCCATCAATTGCCGAAAATAGTTGAAATTGCAGACAAAAATGACTTCTTTTTAATTGGACTGAAGATAAAATCATGAAGAAAGAATGGATATGATTCATGTTTATCTTATTGCAGGAGAGGCATCAGGAGACCAGGTAGGGGGGCGTTTGATGCAAGCTCTGCAACGCAAATCTGATGTCACATTTTCTGGGATAGGGGGAATGCACATGGAACAGCAGGGGTTACGTAGCCTGTTCCCTATGAGCGATCTTTCCATCATGGGAATTTTTGAAGTTTTACCCCATATCCCTCATTTGCTGAAACGTCTTGGGGAAACAGAGCACGATATTCTTAAAAAACGTCCTGACGTCGTTGTGACCATTGATTCTCCGGGTTTTAATTTCAGAATTGCAAAACGCCTTAAAAAGAAAGGCTTTCCCGTCATTCATTATACAGCGCCCACAGTCTGGGCATGGCGCCCGGGGCGCGCCAAAAAAGCTGCCAAATTACTGACTCACTTGCTAACGCTTTTTCCTTTTGAGCCACCTTACTTTGAAAAAG
Source organism: Caedimonas varicaedens (assembly GCA_001192655.1). Taxonomy (GTDB): domain Bacteria; phylum Pseudomonadota; class Alphaproteobacteria; order Caedimonadales; family Caedimonadaceae; genus Caedimonas; species Caedimonas varicaedens. Next base: position 1,889 of record BBVC01000022.1, on the reverse strand, counting down.
AAGGACTCTTCACGACTTTTGTGGGACATCCACTGATTGAAATGGATATTTCTCCCCAGCGCAGGGAAGGATTCCGACAACGTTATGGTTATACAGAAGAGCAACCTCTCCTCTGTCTTTTACCAGGCAGCCGGCAGAAAGAAGTTGATAAGCTTCTACCTCTTTTTGTAGAGTCTTTAAGACTTTTAAGGTCACATCTTCCTGATCTTAATATCCTCTTGCCTGTTGTCCCTCATCTTGAGTCGTCCATTCGAGATCGTCTCAAGGATTCAGCATTACCCATCAGGATCATTTCTGATCCCCAGGAAAAAATTGCAGCAATGGCTGCCAGCAATATTGCTCTGGCCGCTTCTGGAACAGTAGCTCTTGAATTGGCATTGACTCAAACACCTACTGTAATCGCCTATAAAATTAATCCTCTGACAGCTTGGGTGATGCGACGTCTGATTTTGACGCCCTATGTATGCCTGGTCAATATTCTTTTAAATCAACGTGTCGTGCCGGAATTGTTACAGGAAAATTGCACAACAGAAAATATTGTAGAAAATATCCTAAAAGAAATGCAGGGAACACAGCAGGAAAAATTAAAAGAAATTCGAGCGCTTATTTCGCCTCTCAAAGGAATGCCCAGCGATACCGCAGCGGATCAAATTTTACGATTAGTAAAACGTTAACAACCGATCTTGACATTTGTTTTTCAGGCAAAACATAGCCTGTATTTTACAAATATCGTCGTCCTAGGGAAAATCTTTTCCCTAAGACGAGTTCTACGTTGATCAAAATTAATCTTTTAGAGAATATAAAATATCCGCTGGGTCACGTACCTTACCATTTTTAAAGATATAATAGTTTGTAAACTTACCATAAAGTCTCCATGAGCTTGTAACAGTGCACATTAAAGAAGCACCTAACGCGTGCATTTCAAAATCAAAAGAAGTTTGTCCTTGTTTATAGTCCGAATGTATTTTCATAAATTTAAAAATCTTAGGATTTTTACTGTAAACTCCATACGTATCTCCCTCTTTATTTTGAATTCCTTCAATTTTTGAGACTGTAAAAGCTTGTTGGCCCAATTTATTAGTGGCTTTTACATCTAAACTATTTTCATCGTTTAGGGTTACTCCTAATTTATATTCAATACTTTTTTTCAAAGCCTGATTTGCCAGTATGATTAATTTAGCGTGCAGAGCTGTCTCATTACAGTCTTTTTTTTCATCTCTCATGTCTCTAACAGGTAATTTTGCAGCCACTAATTCGTCTGCATTTCCATACTCATCCCAAGAAATGCCTCCGTTATCATGGTTTTGTCTTAACTCTTCACGTTTGCGTTGAACGTCATTCACCAGATTCTGGTCAATTTGAACTCTTTGTCGCCCCTGTCCCTGAATTTCCCTGACTTTTTCTTGAGGCAACACTTCAGGAATTTTCCCTACTCGAATAAGCTCATTAAAAACAGCCGTACATTCCTCTTCTAAAATAGACGTAGCAAAGCTAGTGTTTGTTGCAATTAATGCCAAATTGAATAAATATAAAGCAAAAATTCTCTTCATTGTATTTCCTTTCCACATATCATAATTTAGTCATTTTCTCTGTTGTCGACCAAAATATCATAACATCATTTTAAGATTGAGCTTTATTGAATGCTTCTGTATCTGTCTGTTATGATGGGTTTTCTTTATTAATTTTCTTCTAAAAATCTAAAAATGAATAGTTAATATAGAATATTTAAATATCTTATACAATATTTTTTCCAAATTATAGCTAACAACATATAAAACGGTCATATTTTATTATCCTGAAATAATTGCTCGATAGAACACCTTTTTTTGCGTCTAATTGCTTTTGCTTGTGCCCATTTATGCTCGATGGGATTAAAGTCTGGAGAATAA
>BBVC01000021.1 GCA_001192655.1 Caedimonas varicaedens | reverse complement strand
TCCAGACTTTAATCCCATCGAGCATAAATGGGCACAAGCAAAAGCAATTAGACGCAAAAAAAGGTGTTCTATCGAGCAATTATTTCAGGATAATAAAATATGACCGTTTTATATGTTGTTAGCTATATTGTTATACGCTTTCTTTTTTCCTGGTTTCCATACGACTTCATGGATAAAAATCGGCAATGGTTCTTTTTTTATTTTTTAGAGAGAACGATTATAGTCAAGACCAGTTTATTACCCTGAATGAAGATGGATCATCATGATCGTAGAAGCCTGCAACTATACTTTTGAAAACATGGGTGTTAAACAGCTCAGCTTTTAATGCTCGGTCAAAGGCTGTATGGCGAAGCTGATCACTCATAATTTCAGGCTTTATTCGGGACGATCTTCATGGGCGCACTTTCGTCTTTATGCATACCCACCCCTAAAAACGCCGACTTCGTTCATACGCTCTATGAAAATTTTAGAAAAATCTGGTAGTATCTTTTTGATTAAAGAAAGATAATGTCAAGATAGGTTTCTTCATTAAAAAGAAAAAATGAAAACATTCTTTGTACACGCAAGAAACAGACAAGCAATGAGGCAAAAGAATTTATAGAGATCTTCTATATAATACCTATCGCTAGTTTTCTGTCTTAGTTCATAGAGTTAAAAAACTACCGCCCTTCTCCTCTACCTTAAATTGCATTCGCAAAGCTCGAGTGTCCATTTGTATCATCATCGCTAAAAAGATTATGAAAAAGTCTGTTAAAAGAAAGGATACGCTGCAAACAACCAAAATTTTCGAAGAAACTGAAGAAATTTAGAGATGAAGTCTATACCTCCTCTTCTCTAAAATCTTTTTATTCAACTACTTCTTTCTCTTGAGAAGCCTCATGTAACCGACGATTAACTGCTCCCTTTGCTGACGTATCACGATCAACAAACTCGATAATAGCCTTAGAAGCATTGTCACCAAAACGAAATCCGGCTTTAATGACACGTGTGTATCCACCAGGACGATCTTTATAACGTTCTGCTAGAATAGTCATTAACTTCGTAACTAATTCTTCACTGCGCAGGACAGATAAGGCCTGTCGACGAGCATGTAACGTATTCAAACGACCAAGCGTGACTAATTTTTCTATAAAAGGCCGAAGATCTTTAGCTTTTTGCAAAGTTGTCTGAATTTGTTCATGCTCAATCAAGGACCCTGCAAGTCCGCGCAATAAAGCATAACGTTGACTACTTGTCCGATTAAATTTGCGTCCGTGCATTTGATGGCGCATCGCTGTTTTCTCCTTAACCTCTCAATAGTGTCTTAATAGAGCTCTTCATTTCGTCGGGTAAGATCTTCAATATTTTCAGGAGGCCAACCCTCAACTTTCATCCCCAGTTCAAGTCCCATATTAGCCAATACTTCCTTAATCTCATTCAAGGATTTACGACCAAAGTTAGGAGTGCGCAAGAGATCAGTTTCTGATTTTTGAACTAAATCACCAACCCAAATAACATTATCTGCAAGAAGACAATTGCTTGAACGAACAGACAATTCCAAGTTTGCAACAGGTATTAATAAATTACGGCTAAAAGGCAATTCTGTATCTTGATGACTTTCTTCCGTAACTAATGGCTCTTCAAAATTGATAAACCTCTGTAGTTGATCTTGTAAAATACGAGCTGCTAACGCAACTGCATCTTCTGGCGTTAAAGACCCATTTGTTTCAATATCAAGAATAAGTTTGTCAAAATCAGTACGTTGACCCACACGTGTATTTTCAACTTTATACGATACACGACGTACTGGACTATAAATCGCATCTATCGGAATCATTCCTATGGGAACTTCTTCATCAACCTGTTGTCCTGCCGGAATATAACCTTTTCCATTCTTCACTGTAACTTCAAGAGCTATTTTTGCATCCTTATCCAAAGTACAAATAACCAGATCAGGATCTAAAATTTCAATATCAGAATTAGATTCAAATTGAGATGCTTTGATAACTCCAGGACCTTCTGCCTTCAAACGCAGTTTTTTGGGCATATCAGAATGTTTTTTTATAGATAATCCCTTAAGGTTCATAATAATTTCAGTCACATCTTCCATAACACCAGGGATAGAACCAAATTCGTGCTGAATACCTTCAATTTGAACGCCTGTAATAGCAGAGCCCTGAAGTGAAGATAACATAATACGACGCAACGCATTACCCAAAGTAAGGCCAAACCCCCGCTCTAACGGTTCTGCTATCACTCTTGAATGCTTTTTATTATCTTGAAAGCCATCTACATTTAATTTGAGCGGCTTAATAAGTTCTTGCCAATTTTTTTGTATCACGAGTTCACCTCTTGATCTAAACTATATTTGAAAATGTACCCTTAAACACGACGACGCTTAGGAGGCCGACACCCATTGTGAGGAACAGGCGTAACATCTCGAATCACTGTTATCGTAAAACCTGCTGATTGCAAAGCACGCAAGGCAGACTCACGCCCAGAGCCAGGACCATTAACCTCAACTTCTAAAAGACGCATACCATGCTCCGCAGCCTTACGTCCTGCATCTTCTGCAGCCATTTGTGCTGCGTAAGGTGTGGACTTGCGAGACCCCTTAAAGCCCATCGTTCCTGCTGATGACCACGACACTGTATTTCCTTGTACATCCGCAATCGTAATCATGGTGTTGTTGAATGTGGCATTTACATGAGCCACACCTGATGTGATGTTTTTCCGCTCTTTTCTGCGTAAACGTCCCGCTGGCTTCGCCATTTTTCAATCCTAACTCTTCAAAAATTATTTCTTCTTACCCGCAATCGCAACAGCTTTACCCTTGCGTGTACGAGCATTAGTATGAGTACGCTGCCCACGTACAGGCAACTTCTTGCGATGCCGTAAACCACGATAGCAGCCAAGATCTGTTAACCGTTTAATATTCATGGATATTTCACGACGCAGATCACCTTCAACTTTATAATCAGCATCAATATATTCACGAATTTTAACAACTTCTTCATCTGTCAAGTCTTTCACACGACGATGATCCGGAATACCAGCCTTTAAACAAATTTCACGTGCCTTCATGGACCCTAAGCCATAAATATATCTCAGACCTATAATCACTCGCTTTTGTGTTGGTATATTGACCCCAGCTATACGCGCCACGATCTGCTCCTTACCCTAAAATATTAATACCCACCATCAAGAAGAGGAATGTACTTGTGTTAACCCCTAAAAGTCAATACCCATCACACCTTTTCTTTCAAGCACTTCTGTATCATGCGACAGAGAACGAATAATTCCTTCAATCTGACGCGTTACATCTTTCACTTCCCCCATTCCATCAACTTCATAGAAAACACCCTTATTCTTATAAAATGCAACCAATGGCTCTGTTTTTTCATGATAGATACTTAAACGCGTTCTCAGTGTCTCAGCACTATCATCTGTTCGGTGAACAAAATCACTAGATCCACAATAATCGCAAACTCCCTCTTGTTGAGGTTTTATAAACTTACTATAAATTTTTCCACATTTAACACAGGTGTAACGAGTCGTGATGCGATCCTGCAGTTTTTTTTCATCTACTTTGAATGCAATAACAGCATCTATTTTCTTATTCAACTGCGTCAAAAGCACATCCAACATCTCAGCTTGATATTGTGTGCGAGGCACACCATCAAAAATCCAACCTTTTGATCCTAGCTGCAATTTTTTATCAACCATATCCATAACAATTTCATCGGTAGGAAATTGCCCTGATTCAACAATTTTTTGAATCAATTTCCCTAATTCAGAACCCAGGGCAATCTCTTCGCGCACAAGATCGCCAGTACTGATCTTTAACAACCCTTGTCGCTCTTGAATAATAGCTCCTTGGGTTCCTTTTCCCGCACCAGGAGGCCCCAGTAATATGAGATTCATTCTTTACTTATCCTTTGGTCGCGACTTGCGAATCAACCCTTCATATTGATGAGCTAATAAATGCGCCTGAATTTGAGCTACAGTATCAATACTCACACTCACGACAATCAATAAGCTTGTACCACCCAAATAAAAAGGCAATGAATATTTCGTAATAAAGTATTCGGGCACGGTACAGATAAGAGAAAGGTAAGCGACCCCTAAAACTGTCAAACGCGTCAAGACATAATCGAGGAACTCAGCGGTATTACGTCCAGGACGATACCCAGGCACAATAGCACCATTTTTCTTTAAATTATCAGCAGTCTCAGTTGGATTAAAAACGACTGCCGTATAAAAAAAGGCAAAGAAAACAATGAGTCCGATAAAAAACGCATAATAAATAGGCTGCCCATGACCTATATATTGCCCCATCTTAGCTAAAAAACTATCAGGATCGCTCGCAGCACCAAAATTAGAAACAGTTACAGGCAACAATAATAATGAACTTGCAAAAATTGGAGGGATCACACCAGAAGTATTCAACTTCATCGGCAAGTGAGAGCTTTGTCCTCCATAAACTTTCATTCCTACCTGACGTTTAGGATATTGGATAAAAATCCTTCTTTGTGCTCGCTCCATAAAAACAATAAAAGTTAAGGCAAGCCCAAGCATTACAATAACAGCAAAAATGATAAGAGGTTTAAGAGTCCCCTGACGCCCTAACTCTAACGTGGAGGCAATGGCATGAGGCATTCCAGCAACAATTCCTGAAAAGATCAACAAGGAAACACCATTTCCAACACCTCGCTGAGTAATTTGTTCGCCCAACCACATGAGAAACAATGTCCCGCCTGTAAGAGTTATAACTGTTGAAAAGCGAAACAACATTCCTGGTTCAGTCACCGGCTGTTCAACCAAAGCCTCAAGAGCAACCGCGATACCATAAGATTGGATCGTCGCCAGTAAAACTGTCCCATAACGCGTGTATTGGTTCAATTTCTTACGCCCTGACTCTCCCTCTTTTTTCAAAGCTTCAAGCTGGGGAGAAACGGCTGTTAACAATTGAATGATAATACTTGAAGAGATATACGGCATAATACCCAAAGCAAAAATAGTCATTCGACCAAGAGCACCACCTGAAAACTTGTCGAAAATTCCTAGAATACCGGTAGATTGACGATTTGCAATGGACCTCATGACTTCTGTATCAATACCAGGAATAGGAAGATATGTCCCTAAACGAAATATAAGGAGCGCAAACAAAGTGAACCAAAGTCTTTTCTTTAAATCTTCTGCCTTACGAAAAGTACTAAGATCAAAATTTGCTGCTAATTGTTCTGCTGCAGACGCCATTGTTGCCCCTTATGATTCTTGATGTAGGAGAGTCAATTTACCTTTAAGTTTATTTATAACTTCAGAAGCTGCTTTTGATGCTTTTGAAATTTCAAGCGTCACCGCACACGTTAGCCCTTCATTGCCAAGTAATTTCACACCTACTGTGTTTTTTTGAACCAGACCTGCTTCCGCTAAAACTTCTTCAGTAAGTGTTTTCTGAATATCAAGTCGACCGCTATCGATAGCTCTTTGAAGACGAACAAGCGTTAATTCAGAAAATTCCTGACGAAAGATATTCTTGAAACCACGTTTTGGTAAACGTCGATATAAGGGATTTTGCCCTCCCTCAAAGCCATTCAAGGATACTCCAGTGCGGGCTTTTTGACCTTTTTGACCACTGCCAGATGTTTTACCCAATCCTGACCCTATTCCACGCCCAACACGCTTTTTACTATGACGAGCACCAGGATTATCTCTTAATTGATTTAATTTCATCTTCTTTACCAATATTTACAGTAGTTATTCTGCTATTTCACAAACTACCAAATGTTTTACTTTTTCAATCATGCCACGCACTGACGGAGTATCTTCCAATAAACGTGCTTGATGAAGTTTTCTCAAGCCCAATCCCTTAAGGGTTTCTGCCTGATCTTGGGGTCTGCGAATAGCACTTGCCACTTGTGTTACTTTTAACATTTTTCGCGCTTTAGTCATAGGTTTTCTCACTTAATGTATCGCCATCTCTATGAGCAACAATCTCACCAACCTTTTTACCACGCTTATGCGCAATCTGACGCGGACTCATAACAGCACGCAAAGCCTCAATTGTTGCACGAACCATATTTTGCGGATTACTTGTACCTAATGATTTACTGACAACATCATGAATACCTAACACCTCAAAAACCGCACGCATAGGTCCACCAGCAATAATCCCCGTCCCAGGAGGAGCTGCACGCAAGACCACCTTGCCGGCACTAAGACGCATTGTAACGTCATGATGTAATGTACGTCCTTCTCGCAAGGGGATACGTATAAGACTTCGTTTAGCCTGATCTGTTGCTTTACGCACAGCATCTGGAACTTCACGAGCTTTTCCTGTCCCATACCCTACACGCCCTTTTCCATCCCCAACAACAACAAGAGCTGAAAATCCAAAGCGACGTCCTCCTTTAACTACTTTTGCCACGCGATTCACGGTGACGAGTTTTTCCATCAATTCGGATTCTTTTTCATTTACTGTATTACGTGCCATCATTTACTTCCTTAAAATGACAAACCGCCCACTCGCGCAGCTTCTGCCAATGCCTTTACTCGCCCATGGTACAAATAGCCCCCACGATCAAATACTACTTCCTTAATACCTTTTTTTACTGCACGCTCAGCAATCAATTTACCCACCGCTTCAGCAGCTTTGATATCACTTGATTTTTCCACTTTTCCCTTAAGATCTTTATCCAAAGTAGAGGCAGAAATAATTGTGGCACGTTTAGTATCATCAACTACTTGTGCATACATATGTGTATTAGACCGGAAAACACAAAGTCGTAGCCTTCCAGTTGCATTTCGAACAATACGTGATCGCACACGAAATTGACGTCGTTTAAATTTATCTTTTACCGAAATCATAGCTTTTACTTCTTTTTACCTTCCTTACGAAGAATGAACTCATTTTCGTACTTTACGCCTTTTCCTTTGTAAGGCTCAGGCCCACGATAGTTTCGAATTTCAGCAGCAATCTGTCCTACTCGCTGACGGCTAGCACCTGAAATCGTCAAAGATGTTGGCTTTTCAGCAACAATTTGAATATCTGAGGGAATAGGATAGAGAATATCATGACTAAACCCAAGTTGAAGCTGTAGTGTTTTTCCCTGAACAGAAGCTCGATAACCTACGCCATTAATCTCCAGACGTTTTGTAAAGCCCATACTTACTCCATGAACAAGATTACTGACCAAACGACGAGTTGTTCCCCACATCATTCGTGATTGCTTGCTTTGTGAAGATGGTTTCACAGAAATTTCACCCTCTGCAATGGAAACAATTACATCAGAAGAAATTGACATAGAAAGCGCTCCATTTTTGCCCTTGGCACTTAAAGTCAACCCACTAAGATGACACTCTACACCCTGGGGAATAACAACAGGATTTTTACCAACACGTGACATTTCTAAGTCCTTAAAATACTTTAATTAAAACTTCACCGCCAACATTTTTTTGACGAGCCTCATGGTCAGAAAGAACTCCATGAGAAGTGGAAAGAATCGAAATCCCCAATCCATTGCGTACTTTTGCCAACTTTTCAATCTGCTCGTACACACGACGACCAGGCTTTGATACCCGAGAAATTTCTGAAATAACCGGCACACCATCCATGTACTTAAGTTCAATTTCAGTTTCACGCATGCTAGAATTTATTTCTTTTGTTTCATAGCTTTTGATATATCCCTCTCGTTTCAACACCTCAAGGACGGCGCTTCTCATTTTTGACGAAGGGGTCTTCACTATTTTTCGCCCCAGCATTTGAGCATTCCGAATGCGGGTTATTAAATCTCCAATAGGATCTGTAAAACTCATTTCAAACTCCTCACCAGCTCGCTTTAGTCATGCCTGGGATTAAACCTTCTGAGGCAAATTCACGCAATGCAATACGAGACATTTTAAATTTACGATAATAAGCACGAGGACGTCCTGAAATTTCACACCGATTACGAACACGAACTCTAGAGCTATTACGCGGCAGTTCCGCACTTTTCAAGGTTGCTGCAAATCTTTCTTCAGCCGAAACTGTTTTATCATGCGTAATACTTTTTAACGCCTGCCGACGTAATGTATATTTATCAGCCATCTTTCGACGCCTGTTATTTTTCTCAATCGAACTTAATTTTGCCATTTTTTATTCCGCCCTTAATTCATAAAAGGGATATTAAAATTTTTAAGTAAAGCACGCGCTTCTACATCCGTTTTTGCTGTCGTGACGATCACAATATCCATCCCACGAATTTTATCAACTTTATCATAATCAATTTCAGGAAAAATAATATGCTCTTTAATACCGACAGCAAAATTACCATGTCCATCCAGACTTTTCGTGGAAACACCATGAAAGTCTCGAATTCGGGGCATTGCAATGTTAACAAGCCGATCCAGAAATTCATACATCCTTGTTTTGCGTAAAGTAACCTTTACACCAACACTTGCACCCTCACGAAGCTTAAAACTGGCAATCGATTTCTTTGCTTTCGTGATGACCGGCTTTTGCCCTGTAATCGCCATCAGCTCATTAAATGCAATTTCAATTTTTTTACGATCATGAGCGGCTTCTCCTACACCCATGTTCACGACAATTTTATCGAGTCGAGGCACCATCATGGGGTTTTCATACGAAAACTCCTTCTCAAGGACTGACTTAACCTGCTTTTCATAGTGATCGCGCAAACGTGCCATTGCATACAACCTTTACTTATCAATAATCTCGCCAGAACGTTTGGCGTAACGAACCTTTCGGCCATCTTCCATCATTTTCATCCCAAGTCGAGTTGGTTTATCGTCTTTAGGATCAGCTATCATAACATTCGAAACATGAATAGGCGCTTCCTTACGTATAAGACCGCCACCATGAGTTGCTGTGGGACGTTGATGTTTTGTCAAAAAATTGACTCCCTTAACAACAATTTTGTCATTTTTACGCAAAACTTCGGCTATTTCTCCGATTTTGCCTTTATCTTTGCCCGTGGTAACAACAACGCGGTCACCTTTTCGAATACGCCATGTTTCCAACATCACAACACCTCAGGAGCAAGAGAAATAATTTTCATAAATTGGCGCGCACGTAGCTCACGCGTCACTGGACCAAAAATGCGGGTTCCAATGGGTTCATTATTATTGTTTATCAACACTGCGGCGTTGCGGTCAAATCGAATTGAACTGCCATCTACACGACGCACTTCCTTGGCTGTACGAACAATCACAGCCTTATGAACTTCGCCTTTTTTGACACGACGATCAGGAATTGCATCTTTCACCGCCACAACGATAATATCCCCTACAGAAGCTGTACGACGCTTACTTCCACCGAGCACACGGATACACTGCACACGCCGCGCTCCAGAATTATCTGCAACATTTAAATTCGTTTGTTCTCTAATCATTTTTTTACTCTATAACTACGCAAAATTAAACCGGCTCTTGAAATACTTCCCAACATTTCCGCTTTGAAAGCGGGGCACATTCACGAATCCAAACTTCTTGGCCTATCTGACACTCGTTTAATGCATCATGAGCTGCATATTTCTTTGAACGCGTAATAAACTTTTTATACAAAGGATGACGAAGACGACGCTGCACTTTCACCGTAACGGTCTTATCGCAAGCATTACTCGTTACTACCCCTTGTAGAACACGCTTTGGCATCTCATCTCTCCTCAGGAATACATTTGTTGCTTTTTTTGGCGAAAAATTGTCTTTAGACGAGCAATATCTCTCCGAGCCTGACGAAAGCGCGCAACCGACGTCAATTGATTTGTTGAACGTTGGAATCGAAGATTCATAAGCTCGCGCCGCAACTGAATAATAAGATCTTTAATCTCACTCTCGGTTTTAGTTCGAAGTTCATCCGCTTTCATAATCTTTAACCTCCCGAACCCAGTCGTTCGACAAAACACACTTTATTTGGCAACTTTGCCGCAGCCAAACCAAAAGCTTCTTTTGCCAGATATTGTGGTACTCCGTCAAGCTCAAACATGATACGACCAGGCTTTACTCGACATACCCAATATTCAGGAGACCCTTTACCGCTCCCCATACGCACCTCAGCAGGCTTAACTGACACAGGCACATCAGGAAAAATACGGATCCAGACACGCCCCTCTCGACGAATATGTCGAGTAATCGCTCGACGAGCTGCTTCAATTTGACGCGCTGTAACACGAGCAGGTTCAATAGCCTTAAGTCCGTAAGCACCAAAATTGAGAGCTACCCCACCTTTGGCATTCCCATGTATTCTACCCTTAAAAGCTTTACGAAATTTTGTTCTTTTCGGCGCTAACATTATCTTATCCTTGCACTTGTTGCGGACGATTTTGTTGAGATACGTGACCTAAATGTCGATCCTGAGCCATCGGATTGTGCTCAAGAATTTCACCTCGAAAAATCCAAACCTTTACACCACATGTCCCATATGTAGTCTTCGCAGTACCTACTCCATAATCGATATCAGCCCGCAATGTATGTAAAGGAACCCTTCCCTCTCGGTATTGTTCAACACGGGCAATCTCAGCACCAGCAAGCCGACCAGACACAACAACGCGCATCCCCTGCGCACCCAATCTGAACGTATTTTGCATTGCACGTTTCATGGCACGACGATAACTGACACGACGCTCGATCTGCTGCGCGATTCCTTCTGCAACTAATTTGGCATCAAGTTCAGGCTTGCGAATCTCTATAATATTGAGACTAATTTCACCATCAGCTTGTTTTGCTAAATCGGAACGAAGTTTTTCTATGTCAGTTCCTTTTTTTCCAATCACAACTCCAGGACGAGAAGCATGAATAGTGACAACCGTTTTTTTTGCACGACGCTCTATAATAATTTTTGAAATCCCCGCTTGTGGAAGACGATCAAACAAGTATTTGCGAATCTTTATATCCTCAATCAGAAGATCACCATAGTTTTTATCAGAAAACCATCTGGAGTCCCAAGTCCTGTTAATTCCTAACCGCAAACCGATGGGTTTAACTTTTTGTCCCATTACACAGCACCTTCACTTGTACCAACAATAATATTGATCCGGCTGAACGGTTTCAGGATACGTGTACCACGCCCTCGCGCTCTTGCCATAAATCTTTTCATAGTAATATTTTTCCCTACGTAAGCTTCATGAACGATCAAAGCATCAATGTCAAGCCCATGATTTGTTTCAGCATTCGCAACAGCCGATAATAAGAGCTTTTGCACATCTTTTGCAGCACGTTTACGACACAACATTAAATCTCTAAGCGCTTGCTCAACTTTTTTACCTCGAATCATATGCGCGATTAAATTCAACTTCTGCGCACTAATTCTCAAACTTTTGAGTGAAGCATTTGCTTCATTTTCAGAGAGTCGTCGTGGATTAGATTTTTTTGACATCTTTAACCTCTTTTGGCTTTTTTATCGCCCGCATGACCATGAAACGTACGAGTCACTGAAAATTCGCCAAACTTATGCCCAATCATTTCTTCTGTTACATAAACTGGTATGAACTTTTGACCATTATGTACCCCAAATGTCAAGCCTACAAATTGAGGAAGGATCGTAGACCTGCGTGACCAGGTTTTAATAATTTCTTTTCGTCCACTGTCACGTAACACATCTGCTTTTTTAAGCAGATACCCATCAACAAATGGCCCTTTCCATATTGAACGTGCCACAACCTATCTCCTTACTTCTTATTCCGCCGACGGATAATCATTTTATCACTCGGCTTTTTAACGCGAGTTTTCTTACCTTTTGTAGGCTTACCCCATGGCGTTACCGGATGACGACCGCCTGATGTTCGTCCTTCACCACCTCCGTGAGGATGATCAACAGGATTCATCGCAACACCACGTACGACAGGACGGCGACCTAACCAACGAGAACGACCTGCCTTACCAATAGAAATATTTTTTTGATCTTGATTCGAAACAGCTCCAATTGTTGCCCGACACTCTCCTGAAATAATGCGAAGCTCGCCAGAAGACAAACGTAGCTGAATATAGGCACCTTCACGTCCTATAATTTGCACATAAGCACCCGCTGACCGCGCAAGTTGCCCACCTTTTCCTGGCTTCATCTCTACATTATGAATAATCGTTCCAATAGGAATATCTTTTAAAGGAAGAGCATTTCCCGTTTTAATATCAATCTTGGCTCCGGAAACAATTTTATCACCAACAGACAAGCGCTGGGGTGCCAAGATATAGGATTTTTGCCCATCTTCATATTGAATCAACGCGATAAATGCCGTACGATTAGGATCATACTCAAGACGCTCTATTGTCGCAATCATGTTATCTTTGCTGCGCTTGAAATCAATTAAACGATACCGTTGTTTATGTCCTCCGCCACGCTGGAAAGAGGTAATCCGCCCTAAATTGTTACGTCCTCCTGAACGAAGCTTACCTTCTGTAAGGCTTTTTTCAGGCTTACCTTTCCACAAATCACTGCGATCAACCAGAATAAGCTGACGCTGACCAGGAGTTGTAGGGTTAAAATACTTTAATGCCATATTATACTCCCGCCCCTACATCCAGCGTATGTCCTTTTACCAGACGAACATACGCTTTTTTGATATCATTTCTACGCCCTTCGCGGCCACGAAACTTTTTTATTTTACCTTTTTGAACCAAAGTATTAACAGACTCAACTTGTACTTTAAAAATCTGCTCTACAGCGCTTTTAATCTCAGTTTTAGTCGCATTTAATTCAGTGATAAAACCATATTGCCCATATTGCGAAGCAGTGGTTGATTTTTCTGTTACTAAAGGAGAACGAAGAATAGTTAGCGCTCTTTCCATCCCGATAACAGGCCTTTTTTCAATTTTTTTCTCGACTTTTTTATTCATTTTAGTCTTTTCTCCAGGCTCTCAATAGCAGCCTTTGTTAGCACCAGAGTATCTCTTCTCAAGATGTCATACACATTAATACCTTGTTGAGGCAATACATCAATATGAGGTAGATTTCGTACCGCTAGTGCAAAATTAGTATCTACTTGAGTTCCATCAATAAATAAAGCATTTTTAAGCCCCATTTTTTCGAGCTTCGTTAAAATGAATTTTGTTTTTAGCTCTTTAGATGTAAGAGACTCAACAATGATCAACCTGCCTTCGGCTAATTTTCCTGAAAGAGCTGTCTTTAAGGCAAGTTTACGCACTTTCTTTTGTAATCCCATTCCGTGATCTCTCACCACAGGACCAAATATAACCGCTCCTCCACGGAATTGAGGAGAACGCAAACTACCCTGACGCGCCCTTCCTGTTCCTTTTTGTTTCCAAGGCTTACGCGTTGTTCCGCTAATCATACTAATTCCGCGCGTTTGATGCGTTCCTGCGCGACGCTTGACCAATTGCCAATTCACCATACGCGCAAGGATATCAGTACGGTTAGGCAGACCGAAAACTTCTGTAGATAATTCGATATCGCCAACCTTCTTATCTTCTAAATTTTTAACTTCACATTTCATTGTTCAACTCTTTCTGCACCCAGTACTTCTGACTTAGTTTTGAGTTTCGGAAGCATCGTTACCTTCCGTTTTTTGAGTCTCTTTTTCATTAAGAACGCTTTTTTTCTGGCTTACCACAGCAGCTGGGTAGGGAATATTGTCAGAACGCTTTTTTTTAATTGCGTCCCGAATCATAACATACCCACCTTTTGCTCCTGGAACATTACCACGAATAGCAATAATACCTTTTTCAGGATCGGTAAGAAAAACCTTCAGATTCTGCGTTGTGATTCTTTCACCACCCAAATGTCCAGCCATTTTCTTATTTTTGAACACACGACCGGGATCCTGACGTTGTCCTGTAGAGCCATGACTGCGATGCGAAACAGATACACCATGAGAAGCACGAAGTCCTCCAAATCCATGACGTTTCATAACACCCGCAAAACCTTTTCCCTTTGACGTACCAGTGACGTCAACATACTGACCAGGAATAAAATGTTCAACTGAAATCTGATCGCCAAGAGAAAGAAGCTCTTCTTCTCCTACTCGAAACTCCACAACTCGCTTCTTAGGCTCAACTTTTGCCTTTGCGTAATGCCCGCGCAATGCTTTGGAAACATTCTTCACCTTTGCCTGTCCAACACCCACTTGCACCGCCGCATAACCATGTTTTTCTTTTGTTTTCACATCTGTCACCTGACACTGGTCAAGTTTGAAAAGAGTTACAGGAACATGCTCTCCTTGTTCAGTCAACACACGTGTCATACCCAACTTTTCAGCGATCAAACCTATACGCATTTTCATCATCCTTATAGTTCGATCTTAACGTCAACGCCTGCTGCCAAATCAAGCTTCTTCAAAGAATCAACAGTAGGAATAGACCAATCAAGAATATCCAAAACACGCTTATGCGTACGAATTTCAAATTGCTCACGAGATTTCTTATCAATATGAGGTGAGCGGTTCACCGTGTAAATTTCTCTATCGGTTGGCAATGGAATAGGACCACAAACACGAGCGCCTGTCCGTTTTGCCGTATTAACAATTTCACGCGTCGACTGATCAAGGATCCTATGATCAAAAGCTTTCAATCGAATCCGAATTTTTTGATTTTCCATTACTCTACCTATATAAAAGAAGTGCTGCTAAGCAGCACTTCTTTTCATTTTTTAAATAACCTAAGCCAATATTTTAGTTACGACGCCTGCACCGACGGTACGACCGCCTTCACGAATAGCAAACCGTAACCCCTCATCCATAGCGATCGGGTTGATCAAATCAACCGTTAACTTCACGTTGTCCCCAGGCATCACCATCTCTGTCCCCGAAGGAAGCTCAACAGTCCCTGTCACATCCGTCGTCCGAAAATAAAATTGAGGACGATAATTCGCGAAAAACGGCGTATGACGACCCCCCTCTTCCTTCGTCAAGATAACAACCTCACACTCAAACTTCGTATGAGGCGTAATCGAACCCGGCTTCGCCAAAACCTGACCACGCTCAACACTCTCTCGATCAACACCACGCAACAAAGCACCGATGTTATCGCCAGCCTGACCCTGATCCAAAAGCTTCCGGAACATCTCAACGCCCGTCACAACAGACTTAACCGTGTCCTTGATCCCGATAATCTCGACTTCCTCACCAACCTTCACAATCCCACGCTCAACACGACCCGTAACAACCGTGCCACGTCCCGAAATGGAAAACACATCCTCAATCGGCATCAAAAACGGCTTGTCAATGTCTCGCTGAGGCTGAGGAATATAATCATCTACCGCCTTCATCAAATTCAAAATCGCTTCTTTCCCGATCTTGTCATCGCGACCTTCAAGCGCACACAATGCCGAACCCTTCACAATCGGAATAGAATCTCCAGGAAATTGATAGGAACTCAAAAGCTCACGAATCTCCAATTCAACCAACTCAATAAGATCAGGATCATCAACCTGGTCAACCTTGTTCATAAAAACAACCAACGCAGGGACGTTAACCTGACGCGCCAGCAAAATATGCTCCCGTGTCTGGGGCATCGGACCATCCGCCGCGCTCACAACAAGAATCGCACCATCCATCTGAGCCGCTCCCGTAATCATGTTCTTCACATAATCCGCGTGACCAGGACAATCAACGTGAGCATAATGGCGATTCGCTGTCTCGTACTCAACGTGAGCCGTCGAAATCGTAATACCACGAGCCTTCTCTTCAGGAGCCTTGTCAATCTGGTCATACGCCGTAAACGTCGCGCCACCACTCTCCGACAATACCTTCGTGATCGCTGCCGTTAACGTCGTCTTGCCATGGTCAACGTGACCAATCGTTCCAATGTTAACATGTGGCTTATTCCTCTCAAATTTCGCTTTCGACATCTTGATTCATCCCTTCTTTAAATTCTCACCCTACGTATTCTTTGTCACGATTTCATCGGCCACATGCTGCGGCACCTGCTCATAATGATCAAACATCATCGTAAACTGTGCTCGACCCTGACTCATAGAACGTAATGTATTAACATAGCCAAACAAGTTTGCAAGCGGAACCATCGCATTAACAACCCGGGCATTACCACGCTGATCCATCCCACTAATTTGGCCACGCCGACTGTTTAAATCACCAATGACATCTCCCATATACTCTTCGGGCGTAACAACTTCAACCTTCATGATTGGTTCAAGTAATTTTGGCGAAGCTTTTTTTATTCCTTCACGAAATGCCATACGACCTGCAATCTCAAACGCAAGGACACTTGAATCCACATCATGATATGCGCCGTCAATTAATGTCGCCTTAAAATCAATCATCGGAAAGCCTGCAAGGACACCCGTTTCAAGAGCTGAGGCAAGACCTTTCTGAACGCCCGGGATATACTCTTTAGGCACAGAACCACCAACAATCTTACTCTCGAAAAAATAACCTTCTCCTGGTTTTTGAGGTTCGAAGCGAATAATGACGCGAGCAAATTGTCCCGCACCTCCACTTTGTTTTTTATGAGTATAATCAACTTCATATTTTTGAGTAATCGTTTCACGATAGGCAACTTGAGGCTGCCCCACGATAGCATCAACCTTAAAATCACGCTTTAGAATATCTACCTTAATTTCAAGATGAAGCTCACCCATCCCCTTAATCACTATCTGACCTGTTTCTGGATCCGACGTAACACGGAAAGAAGGGTCTTCCTGTGCTAATCTTGATAAAGCCAGAGACATTTTTTCCTGATCAGCCTTTGTTTTAGGCTCAAGAGCAACTTCAATAACCGGATCAGGAAATTCCATTCTCTCTAAAATAACAGACTTGGAAGGGTCACAGAGCGTTTCTCCTGTTGTCGTTTCTTTTAAACCACACAAAGCAACAATATCCCCTGCTCGCGCCTCCTTAATATCTTCCCGACTATTGGCATGCATCAAAAGCATGCGCCCAATGCGCTCTTTTTTATCTTTGACCGAATTCAAAACATAGGAACCGCTTTCCAATACACCAGAGTAAACACGCATAAAAGTCAAAGAACCGACAAAGGGGTCTGTCATAATCTTAAATGCCAACCCACAAAAAGGCTCATCATCACTGGGCTGTCGGATTATTTCAGTTTCGCCATTCAAACTCGTTCCTTTCATTGCCCCCACATCTTTTGGAGAAGGCAAAAAATGAACAACAGCATCCAACAACGGCTGAACACCTTTGTTTTTAAAGGCAGATCCACAAAGAACAGGAACCAGCTTAGATATCAAAGTTCCCTTACGCAAACATTTAAGAAGCACCTCTGCTGAAGGATCAACCCCAGCAAGGTAAGCCTCAAGCGCATTATCATCCATTTCAACGACTGCTTCAACAAGCTTGGAACGATATTCTAAAGCCTGACTTTTCATATTTTCAGGAATATCTTCATAGACAAATTCAGCGCCAAGATTTTCATCTTTCCAGCGAATAGCACGCATTTCAATCAGATCAACAACACCAACAAATTCACTTTCTGTCCCAATAGGAAGTTGAATAACAACTGGATTGGCACCCAATCGATCAACCATCATATCAACAGTGCGAAAGAAATTAGCCCCGATACGATCCATCTTATTAACAAAACAAATACGAGGGACATGGTACTTATCAGCTTGACGCCACACCGTCTCAGATTGAGGCTCAACACCGGCCACACTATCAAAAACAGCAACAGCGCCATCTAAAACGCGCAAAGAACGTTCAACTTCGATAGTAAAATCAACGTGGCCAGGCGTATCAATAATATTAATACGGTGATCTCGCCAGAAACACGTAGTCGCCGCCGAGGTGATTGTGATGCCCCGCTCTTGCTCTTGCTCCATCCAGTCCATAGTGGCGGCGCCTTCATGCACTTCGCCAATCTTATAAGACTTTCCTGTATAATAGAGAATACGTTCAGTGGTTGTCGTCTTGCCTGCATCGATATGGGCCATGATGCCTATATTGCGGTATAAATCAAGAGATGTGCTGCGTACCATGTTTAATTTGCCTTATCAAAAACCTACCAACGATAGTGTGAAAATGCCTTGTTTGCTTCAGCCATGCGGTGTGTATCTTCACGCTTTTTAATAGCAGCACCGCGATTTTGAGAAGCCTCAAGCAACTCACCTGCCAAACGATCTGTCATTGTTTTTTCAGAGCGTTTCCGCGCCATCTCAACAACCCACCGAATAGCGAGAGCAGAAGCGCGAATTGGTCGCACTTCAACTGGAACCTGATATGTAGCCCCTCCCACTCGACGAGAACGAACTTCAACAGAAGGACGTACATTTTCCAATGCTTCATGAAACAATTCCACAGGATCTTTCCCTGTGCGTTTTTGCATCACTTCAAAAGCACCATAAACAATTCGTTCTGCGACAGATTTTTTTCCATCGCTCATAATACAATTCATAAATTTTGTAACGACGAGGTTGCCAAACTTAGCATCGGGCAAAACCTCACGTTTCTCAGCAGCATGTCTACGTGACATTCTAATCTCCTACTTTGGACGCTTTGCGCCGTATTTGGAACGACCTTGACGACGTTTTGAAACACCCTGGGTATCCAGAGCCCCACGAATAATATGATAGCGAACACCAGGCAAGTCCTTTACACGTCCCCCACGAATCAACACCACGGAGTACTCTTGTAAGTTGTGCCCTTCTCCTGGAATATACCCAGTTACTTCAAAACCATTGGTAAGACGAATACGCGCAATTTTACGCAACGCCGAGTTTGGTTTTTTCGGGGTTGTTGTACTGACACGCGTACAAATTCCACGCTTTTGCGGACATGCCTGCATATGTGGCACCTTATTGCGTGGTGGCGTTGTTTCACGCGGCTTACGAATCAGCTGGTTGATTGTTGGCATTCAGCCTATTCCTTTCCTAAAATCCTAACTCTCGCCTCACTCAAAAATAATGAGAGTAAAGGCTTTATTTTTAAAACAAAAATTGGCTCGTAAATCATAAGCGCCTGCTTACACCATGAACCACATCTTTAACACCTTATAATCGCGGCATCTTAGTCAGACAACAGCCGAGAGTCAAGACTTCATTACAACTCCCGCCAAAAAATACTTAAGATACACCTTTAGTGAACATTCAAGCTTCCAACACAGGACTGGACGCTGTTTTCGCAAGTTCTTCTGTATCTAATTTTGCAGCAAGCGCTTTTAATGCATTAATAACACCTCCAGTTCCTGCCGGAATCAAGCGACCAACAATCACATTTTCTTTAAGACCTGCCAGGTTATCTATCTTTCCTGCAACAGCAGCTTCTGTTAATACGCGTGTTGTATCCTGGAAAGAGGCCGCTGAGATAAATGATTCTGTTTGCAAGGAAGCCTTGGTGATACCCTGCAGAACAGGATGAGCCTTGCAAGGTCTCTTGCCTTCAGTTTCCATATTAATGTTAACTGCGTCAACTTCCCGACGATCCACATGCTCTCCTATGACATACATTGTATCGCCAGGATTTTCAATTTCTACTTTTTGTAACATTTGACGCACAATCACTTCAATGTGTTTATCGTTAATTTTTACACCCTGCAAACGGTAAACTTCCTGAATCTCGTTAATAAGATAGCTTGCTAACGCTTCTACACCAAGAATACGCAAAATTTCATGTGGAACGGGATTACCATCCACCAACAATTCTCCCCGCTTGACATAGTCGCCCTCAAAGACGGTAACATGACGACCTTTGGGGATCATGTATTCTATGGCTTCACCTGCACCATCTAAAGGCACGACACGAATACGACGCTTGGTTTTATAGTCTTTACCGAATTCAACGCGCCCATCAATCTCACTGATAATAGCATGATCTTTTGGCATTCTCGCCTCAAAAAGCTCAGCCACACGAGGGAGTCCACCTGTAATATCCTTGGATTTTGAGCTCTCACGAGGAAGACGGGCAATTGTATCACCAGCCCGCACTTCAGCACCATTTTCAATGCTCAATACCGCATCAACAGGCAAGAAATATCGTGCCTCTACACCGCTTGCAAGCGTTAAAGGATCTCCTTTTTTATCACGCAAGGTAAGGCGTGGCTTTAAATTGGCGCCTCGTGATTGCTGCCGCCAGTCAATAACAACACGGCTTGATATTCCCGTTGTCTCATCCGTAAATTCACGCATGGATACACCTTCAACCAAATCTACGAAGTGAACGATACCATCTGTCTCAGTAATAATAGGCAAAGTGAAGGGATCCCACTCCGCCATCCGTTGCCCCTTTTTCACTCGTTTACCTTCTTCAACAAGAAGTTTGGCTCCATAAGGAATTTTATGACGTGCACGTTCACGCCCTTTGGCATCTTTAAGAATAATTTCACAGTAACGCCCCAAAACAATAGCAATACCTTCACTATTCGTGACGACATTACGATTATTGATTTCAACAATTGCATCAAATGCAGCTTCAACGCTTGAACGTTCACCTGTTCCCTGGGCTGTCCCCCCAATATGGAAGGTACGCATTGTCAACTGTGTTCCAGGTTCTCCAATAGATTGCGCCGCAATAACACCGACAGCCTCACCTAAATTCACCTTGATTCCACGCGCCAGATCACGACCATAACATGTCCCGCAAATTCCTATTTCTGCTTCACATGTGAGAGCTGACCGAATACGAACTTCATCAATGCTTGTCTGTTCAATATAATCAATGTGAGATTCTTCAATAATTTCTCCTGCTTTTACAAACACTTCGTCTGTAGCAGGGTCTACAATATCTTCAAGCGCTGTACGTCCTAAAATTCTCTCTGAAAGAGGTGTAAGGACCTCACTGCCTTCGACAACAGCCTTCACAGAAATCCCCTTGCCTGTACCACAATCGTCCTTAATAATGACACAATCCTGTGCTACATCAACAAGTCGTCGCGTAAGATATCCAGAGTTTGCAGTTTTCAACGCCGTATCAGATAATCCCTTACGTGCACCATGCGTAGAATTGAAGTACTCAAGAACTGTCAGACCTTCTTTGAAGTTGGAAATAATGGGTGTTTCAATAATTTCACCTGATGGCTTGGTCATTAGTCCCCGCATACCAGCAAGTTGTTTCATTTGAGCAGCAGAACCGCGCGCACCGGAATGCGCCATCATGTAAACAGAGTTAACATCCTGACCCGGAACGGCACGAGACAACCCTTTCATCATTGCCTGGGCAACATTCTCGCTACATTGCGACCATGCATCAACAACCTTGTTATATTTTTCTCCGCGCGTAATAAGACCATCTAAATATTGCTGTTCATAATTTCCAACCATCTCATGAGTACTCGCCACCAGACTTTCTTTTTCAGCAGGGATAAGCAAATCATCCTTACCAAAAGAAATACCCGAAGATGTGGCATATTTAAAGCCAAGAGCCATTAAACGATCAGCAAAGATCACTGTTTCTTTCTGTCCGCAATGACGATAAACCATATCGACCAAAGAAGTAACATCCTTGCTGGTAATCAAACAGTTGATTAAATCGAATTTAATATGAGGATTACGTGGCAAAAGATCCGAAAGGATCATGCGCCCAGCTGTTGTTTCTACAATCTGTTTTACAGGCTTTCCTGCATCATCTACGCCATGGAAACGCGCTTTAATCGGTGCATGAAGTGAAAGAACTCCAGCGCTCAGCGCTTGGTCAATTTCGCCCACGCTTCCAAAAATCATGCCCTCGCCTTTTTCTCCCTCTCGCATCATCGTCAGGTAATAAAGACCCAAGATAATATCCTTTGTAGGCAGAATAATGGGGCGTCCGCTTGCTGGTGTCAAAATATTGTTGGTAGACATCATCAAAACACGCGCTTCTAATTGAGCTTCCACCGATAATGGAATATGAACCGCCATCTGATCGCCATCAAAATCCGCATTAAAGGCAGTACAAACAAGGGGATGAAGCTGAATAGCCTTACCCTCAATAAGCACCGGCTCAAATGCTTGAATACCAAGGCGGTGTAAGGTAGGAGCACGATTCAAAAGTACAGGATGTTCACGAATAACTTCTTCAAGAATATCCCAAACTTCCGGACGCTCACGCTCTACCATGCGCTTTGCCGCTTTAATGGTGCTGGCAAGACCATAACGTTCCAAACGTGCATACACAAATGGCTTAAAAAGCTCAAGCGCCATTTTCTTCGGCAAGCCACACTGATGCAATTTAAGCTCAGGACCGACAACAATCACCGAACGACCAGAATAATCCACACGTTTGCCAAGCAAATTCTGACGAAAGCGGCCTTGTTTGCCTTTTAACATATCTGCCAAAGATTTTAAGGGGCGCTTATTGGCACCTACAATAGGCCGTTGACGACGACTATTATCGAAGAGAGCATCCACAGCTTCCTGCAACATACGCTTTTCATTGCGCACAATAATGTCAGGCGCACGCAATTCTATTAACCTTTTAAGACGGTTGTTGCGATTGATAACGCGCCGATAAAGATCATTGGAATCTGATGTTGCAAAACGCCCTCCATCCAAAGGAACAAGGGGACGAATCTCAGGCGGAATAACGGGCAGAACATCCAGCACCATCCATTCAGGACGGGTTCCCGATTGTAAAAATGCCTCTATTGTCTTTAAACGCTTCACCAGCTTTTTGCGACGCATTTCAGAATTTGTCTCTTCAAGCTCTTGACGCAATTGGCTCTTTTCTTTTTCAAGGTCAATAGCAGACAACATTATCTTGAGAGCATCGCCTCCAATACTTGCCGTGAAAGATTCCTCACCAAAATCATCCTGGGCAGCAATATATTCATCCTCTGTAAGAAGCTGTCGTGCCTTAAGTGCTGTTAGGCCCGGTTCAATAACAATGTAATTTTCAAAATAAAGAACCTTTTCAAGTTCTTTCATTGAAAGATCAAGAATCATCGCCACACGACTAGGCAAGGATTTCGTAAACCAGATGTGTGCCACAGGCGTCGCAAGCTCAATATGTCCCATACGTTCACGGCGAACTTTGGAATGAGTGACTTCAACACCACATTTCTCACAAATAAGCCCACGATACTTCGGACGCTTATACTTGCCACACAAGCATTCATAATCCTTTATGGGGCCAAAAATGCGTGCACAAAACAATCCATCCCTTTCAGGCTTGAAAGTACGATAATTAATGGTCTCAGGCTTTGTTACTTCACCAAAAGACCAGGCACGAATCTGTTCAGGACTCGCCACACTGATTTTAATGTGATCAAAACTTGAAGAGCCTTTTGTTTGACCAAAAATATTAATCAAATCATTCATTTCAAACTCCTGAAAGAGATTTTCCTCATTGCAACGCTTTATATTTTCAATATTTTAACTAATGTTTACCTTCGACAAGATCCACATTCAATCCTAATGATTTCAGTTCCTTCACAAGAACATTGAAGGACTCGGGAATACCTGATTCAAATGCGTCATCACCCCGAACAATCGATTCATAAACTTTTGTACGACCAGATACATCGTCAGACTTCACAGTCAACATCTCTTGCAAAGTATAAGCTGCACCATAAGCTTCCAAAGCCCATACTTCCATCTCTCCAAAACGTTGCCCCCCAAATTGCGCCTTACCCCCAAGAGGTTGTTGCGTCACCAAACTATAAGGACCTACAGAACGGGCATGAATCTTATCATCAACCATGTGAGAGAGTTTCAGCATGTAAATATAACCTACTGTTATCTTGCGCGAAAAAGGATCGCCTGTTCGTCCATCAATCAGAGTTACCTGTCCTGATGTATGGAGTCCTGCCTTTTCAAGTTCCCTGACGATATCCTCTTCATGGGCTCCGTCAAAAACAGGCGTTGCCATAGGAATACCCTTAATCATAGACCCTGCACTCATGATGAGTTCTTCTTCAGGCATCTCTCGAAGTTTTTTAGTATCTTCTTCTCGAGGATAAATGCTTAAGAGAAGATTCCGAAGATCTTCCGGTGTCTTCGCAGAATTATAAATCTCACAAAGAAGGTTGGAAAGCTGTTTTCCCAAACCTGCTGATGCCCACCCCAGATGAGTTTCCAGAATCTGCCCCACATTCATCCGTGACGGTAAACCAAGAGGGTTAAGAATAATATCAACAGGTGTGCCATCTTCCAAATGCGGCATATCTTCCAAAGGAACAATATAAGAGACAACTCCTTTGTTTCCATGACGACCTGCCATTTTATCTCCGGGCTGAATTTTGCGCTTCGTCGCAACGAAAATCTTGACTGTTTTCAGAACCCCTGTTGGCAACTCATCACCACGACGCACTTTATCAACTTTATCTTCAAACCACTTCTGGATAGCACTAATATCTTCATCATGCTGTTTTTTGAGGGATTCAATTTCACTCATCACCCCTTCATGCTCTATAACCAGCTGACGCCATTGACCTTTTGTCAGGGACTCAAGAAGTTTTGTATCTACTTGAGCTCCCGCTTTAACGCCTTTTGGCGCGCTCGTGACCTTATGCCCTTTCAACAACTGCTCAAGACGCACAAAAAAGGCACGCTCAAGAATCGATTTCTCTGCATCACGATCTTGGGCAAGCTTATTGACTTCTGCGCGTTCAATGGCAAGAACACGCTCGTCTTTCTCAACACCTCGACGTGAAAAAACCCGAACCTCAACAATGGTCCCCGACACTCCAGGCGGCACCCGCAAGGAAGTATCTCGCACATCAGAAGCTTTTTCACCAAAAATTGCTCGAAGAAGTTTCTCCTCAGGCGTCATAGGAGTTTCACCCTTGGGCGTTACCTTACCAACCAGGATATCTCCTGGTTTCACTTCTGCTCCAATACGTCCAATACCCGCTTCATCAAGATGCCGCAAGGCTTCATCACTTACATTAGGAATATCGCGCGTGATTTCTTCTTGTCCCAGTTTCGTATCGCGCGCGCTTGTCTCAAACTCTTCAATATGAATCGAGGTAAAAGTATCTTCACGAACCAATCGCTCTGACAAAATAATTGAATCTTCAAAATTATACCCATGCCAAGGCATAAAGGCGACCAATACGTTTTGACCAAGCGCCAACTCTCCGCAATCGGTGGCTGGACCATCGGCAATAATATCACCTGCCTTGACACTCTCGCCTGGGAAAACAAGCGGCTTTTGGTTAATGCACGTACTATGGTTAGAACGTTGGAATTTTCGTAAATTATAAATATCTACAACTGAACCAGTTTTTGCAAAATCATCTGTTACACGAATAACAATCCGCATGGCATCTGCCTGATCAACGATACCATCTCTTTTTGCAATAACAGTAACACCCGAATCGCTCGCAACAGACTTCTCCATACCTGTCCCGATTAAAGGCGCTTCTGCCTGTAACAATGGCACAGCTTGCCGCTGCATATTTGATCCCATTAATGCTCTGTTTGCATCATCGTTTTCCAAAAAAGGAATCAACGAAGCCGCAACAGAAACAAGTTGCTTAGGAGAAACATCAATAAAATCAATGTCACTGGGCGGAGCAATAGTAAACTCACCTTCCTTGCGACAACTCACAAAATCTTCGTTTAAATAACCCTTGCTGTCCATCCCCGCACTTGCCTGAGCAATCGCATAACGGCTTTCTTCCGTCGCAGAAAGATAAACAATCTCATCAGTTACCTTGGCCTTTACGACCCGTCGATAAGGGCTTTCAATAAAGCCATATTTATTAACACG
The DNA here is from genome assembly GCA_001192655.1 of Caedimonas varicaedens. Classification (GTDB taxonomy): domain Bacteria; phylum Pseudomonadota; class Alphaproteobacteria; order Caedimonadales; family Caedimonadaceae; genus Caedimonas; species Caedimonas varicaedens. The sequence goes on along the minus strand of BBVC01000021.1, from coordinate 5,353 downwards.
CGCATATGTCGCAAGAGAGTTAATCAAACCGATATTCGGACCTTCCGGCGTTTCAATCGGACACATGCGACCATAATGCGTTGGATGCACATCGCGCACCTCAAAGCCTGCCCGCTCACGCGTAAGTCCACCAGGACCCAAAGCCGAAAGGCGGCGCTTGTGGGTAATTTCTGCAAGAGCATTTGTCTGATCCATAAACTGCGACAGCTGAGAAGAAGCAAAAAACTCTTTCACCGCCCCTGACACAGGCTTTGCATTAATTAAGTCATGAGGCATACATGTATCAATATCCACCGAACTCATGCGTTCGCGAATGGCGCGCTCCATCCGTGAAAGACCCATACGAAATTGATTTTCGAGCAACTCTCCAACAGGGCGAACACGACGATTCCCCAAATTATCAATATCGTCAATCTCGCCACGACCATCCTTTAATTCAAGCAAAACCTTCACGATGGCAATAATATCTTCCTTGCGTAAAATACGAACGTTATCTTCTGTCTGAATCTCCAGACGGGAATTCATTTTTACGCGTCCTACCGCGGATAAATCATACCGTTCCAAATCAAAAAAGAGACTATAGAAAAGAGACTCCGCACTTTCAATTGTAGGCGGTTCTCCTGGACGCATAACACGATAAATATCCAGCAATGCCTCTTCACGGGAATAATTACGATCTGCCATCAAGGTATTCCTGAGGTAGGGACCTGTATGAATATGATCAATGGCAAGCGTTGGTATTCGCTCAAAGTCAGCCTGTTCCAGAATTTTGAGGATATCTTCTGTAATTTCGTCCCCTGCTTCCACATAAATTTCACCTGTGGATTCATTAATCATATCTTCAGAAACAAAACGGCCTAATAAATCGTCGAAGGGAACCAAAATTTCTGTAATACCATCGTCTTTGAGTTTTTTGACAAGGCGGGGAGTCATTTTCTCTCCCTCTTCCAGAAATACTTTCCCTGTTTTTGCATCGATCAAATCACGCTGCAACTTGCCACTTCGCCAACGAGTTACATCAAAAGGTATTTTCCATCCCTTTTTCGTTTTAATGAAAGCCACACAATCATAAAATTCTGCAAGGATTTGCTCCCGCGTCATGCCAAGTGAAGATTGATTTTCTGCCCCTTCTCTCGTATGAGCTGGCTTCATATCATCACTCAAACTCATCAAAAGAGTTGTCACTGGCAATTTACGACGACGATCAATACGGACATAAAGCAAGTCTTTTGCATCAAATTCAAAATCAAGCCAGGAACCACGATAGGGAATAATACGTCCCGAAAATAAAAGCTTTCCTGAAGAATGGGTTTTTCCTCGATCATGATCGAAAAATACACCTGGAGAACGGTGCATTTGAGATACAATCACACGCTCTACCCCGTTAATGATAAATGTGCCATTATCCGTCATCAATGGGATATCGCCCATATAAACTTCTTGCTCTTTGATATCCCGAATAGACCGCGCCTTCGTCTCTTGATCCTCATCCCAAACCACAAGACGGAATGTCACTTTAAGAGGCGCGGCATAGGTAGAATCTCGTTGCTGACATTCTTCTACGTCATATTTTGGCATTTCAAAATCATAACGATAAAATTCAAGCTGTGAACGTTCGGAAAAATCCTTGATTGGAAAGAAAGATTTCAAGACTGCCTGCAGTCCAACCATTTCTCTCTTGTCAAAAGACACTGTCCTTTGCAAAAATGCCTCATAAGAGCCTTTCTGGAGCTCGATTAGATTCGGCATAGGCGCAACGCCACTTAAACGTTCAAAGCTTTTACGAATACGTTTGCGACCGGGTAATAATGGCATCGGCGTCCCTCAAATTCTCATAGTAACTGTCAAAAAAACATTAAGAAGCAAAAATTAAAAACCTACTCTTGAAGAATATTGTTTCTTATTTCTTCCCAAACTTCATCAATTTTATATCCCAATAAGAGATAATGACCTAAATACAAAATACATGATTGAAAAGTCAGCACTCTAGGCGACTTTCCAATCACTGTTTTCATCAAAATTGACTTTATTTAAGATCAACCTTCGCACCGGCTTTCTCAAGAGTATCCTTGATCTTAACGGCCTCTTCCTTACTTACGCCCTCTTTTACAGCTTTAGGCGCACTCTCAACCAAAGTCTTGGCCTCAACCAACCCTAAACCTGTAATCGCACGGACTTCCTTAATCACATTAATTTTCTGGGCCCCTGCATCCATCAACATAACGGAAAATTCCGTTTGTTCTTCAGCAACAGGAGCTGCAGCACCTGCAACAGCAGCAACCGCTACCGGCGCAGCTGCAGAAACGCCCCACTTCTCTTCAAGTAATTTTGAAAGCTCAGCAGCTTCCATCACTGTCAATGCCGAAAGCTGATCAACAATTTTCTCTAAACTTACTGTAGACATTTATTTAATTCTCCTTCACTCTTTAACTTCGTGTCATGCTCATTTAATGGCTCAACGTCTTATTTTTTGCTATAAGCAGAAAAAACACGCGCCAATTGACCCGCTGGAGCCTGAAGCACTCCGGCTACTTTAGTTGCAGGAGCTTGAAGAAGACTAACGATTTTTCCACGCAATTCATCAAGCGATGGCAAAGTCGCCAGGGCCTTCACAGCCGCTGCATTCAAAAAGGAACCACCCATTACGCCGCAAACAATTTCCAATTTCTCATTCTTGTTCGCAAACTCAGCAACAATTTTTGCCGCCGCAATCGGGTCTTCAGAGTACGCAAGCGCTGTAGGACCCTTCAAATGCTCTATCAATGATTCGCACGAAGTGCCTTTAACAGCCAGGCATACAAGGGTGTTTTTAGCGACCTTAAAATGAGCACTAGCGGCACGCACTTTACGACGCAAATCCAGTGATTCATCCACAGTCAGCCCACTTTGGCGCGTTAACACCACAAGCTCTGCACCCTTCAGCGCGGATCGGAGAGACTCAACCATTTGAGTTTTCTCAGTTCTATCCACGTCTTTCTCCTTCAAGTTCCTGAATCTCCCCATGAGACCCAGCATTTACCCTATCTGCCCCGAAAGAGCTTGACACAAACGTCACGAAGATTCTTTGTGTTTTCTTCCGTCTATGCAGGCGATTTCTCCTTAAACTTCACAGGAAGTACCTACAGTCTCGGACAGACCGAGCGGATTTCTCCGCTCTTCCCTCCTGGAGAAAGCTTCCTTGAAGCTTGCTCCAGAAAAATATCCCGGACTTCTCCGGTTTTGCTAAAACTCAGCCAAATCTAGTTTAATAGAAGGCCCCATGGTTGAGCTTAAGGAAATCTTTTTAACATAATTCCCTTTAACTCCTGCAGGACGAGCCTTCACAACAGCATCAATAAATGCCTTCACATTCTCGGTCAACTTTTCCCCAGAGAAGCTTGCCTTGCCAACACCTGCATGAATGATTCCTGCTTTTTCAGCACGATATTCAATTTGACCGCCCTTGGCTGCTTTGACAGCTTCGGCAACATTCGGCGTTACTGTTCCCAATTTTGGGTTAGGCATCAAACCTTTGGGACCCAAAATCTTACCAAGCTTACCCACAAGAACCATCATATCAGGCGTTGCCACACAACGATCGAAATTAATTTCACCTTTTTGAACTTTCTCAACCAAGTCATCAGATCCCGCAAAATCAGCTCCTGCAGCCAAGGCTTCCTTTGCTTTATCTTCTTTCGCAAACACAGCAACACGTAACGTCTTGCCTGTGCCATTAGGAAGCTGTACCATCCCGCGTACACCCTGATCTGCCTTGCGCACATCAATATTCAGATTCATAGCAATCTCAACAGTTTCATCAAATTTAGCTGTTGCCCGAGACTTAATCGTCTTAACTGCTTCAGTCAAACTCATAAATTCAACCTTATCAAGGTTTTCATAAGCCTTACGCATTCTCTTGCCTTGCATAACCATAATCTTAAGACTCCACCACTTGAAGACCCATCGAACGCGCAGAACCAATAATCATTTGAGAGGCCGCCTCAATATCATTCGCGTTCAGATCAACCATCTTTTTTTGGGCAATTTCAAGAACTTGCGCCATTGTTATCTTACCTACTACCCCTTTGCCAGGCGTTTGAGAGCCTTTATCAAGACCTGCTGCCTTTTTCAAAAAATAGGTATTGGGAGGTGTCTTTGTCACAAACGTAAAAGAACGATCAGAATAGGCTGTAATAACCACAGGAATCGGCATCCCAGCTTCAAGATCCTGTGTCTTGGCATTAAATGCTTTACAAAATTCCATAATATTCAAACCACGCTGACCCAACGCAGGACCAATAGGCGGCGAAGGATTCGCCTTACCCGCAGGCACTTGTAGCTTGATATAACCTTCAACTTTCTTTGCCATAATCTTTCCTCATATTAATCTGCCAAGGGCGCGGTAACGGTAAATGGCTCACCTCCCGCACAAATATCTTGCTCCGCCAGAAACTTATTTTACTTTCTCGACCTGTGAAAATTCCAAATCTACCGGCGTCGAACGACCAAAAATCGAAACCGACACCTTGAGCCGTTCTTTTTCTTCTTCAATCTCTTCAACCAACCCATTAAAAGAACTGAAAGGACCATCGCATACACGAACTTGCTCACCAATTTCAAAGCTTACTTTATGTTTGGGGCTATTAACGCGCTCTTCCGCCTGCGACATAATGCGCTGGATTTCTGCCTGGGTGATAGGGATGGGCTTATTTCCCTTTCCACCCAGAAAATTTGTCACCTTCGCGGTATTCTTAATTAAATGCCATGTTTCATCAGACATGTCTGTTTGAACAAAAACATAACCCGGGAAAACTTTCCTCTCCGAAGTTATTTTCTCGCCTTTTTTAACTTCCACGACTTGCTCCAGCGGTACCAAAACTTCTGGAATTTTGCTACTCAAACCCTTTTTCTGAGCCTGCTCAAGAATCGCTTCGGCTACTTTTTTTTCAGAGCCAGAATAAACATGAATTATATACCAACGCAACGCTTCAGTCATTAAGCGCCATCCTTATCCAAGAATATGTCCAATAATAAAAGAGATCAAGCCATCTGCCGCCAGAAAGAAAATCGCCGCAATAACCGACAATATAATAACCATAATTGAAGTGACCATCGTTTCCTTACGTGTCGGCCAAGTTACCTTACCAATTTCCTGGCGCACTTGACGCATAAAATCGAGAGGACTTGTTTTCGACATGGTCACAATCCAATTAAGTTTTTATCATTTCTACAGACAAATGGCAGGAGTGGAGGGTCTCGAACCCCCAACCTTCGGTTTTGGAGACCGACGCTCTAGCCAATTGAGCTACACTCCTAAACAATTAAGAGATAAAAAGCAAGCCTTTTTTACAAAAAAAGAAGAACTTTGAATCTC